>CAYGDS010000032.1:0-9073 GCA_964348595.1 uncultured Gammaproteobacteria bacterium
GTAGTATATTATCGCTAGGATTTACTTTTTGTCAACAATCTCTTTTAACACCAAGGTTTTGAACACATCCACGCCCATAGCGCCCAAATCCTCGTTCCCGCGCTTGCGGACCGAGACCTGAGCGGCTTCCACTTCCTTTTGGCCGATGACAACGGCCCATTTGGCCCCGCGGCGGTTTGCGATTTCCATTTGCGCCTTGATATTACTCTTCGAGAACGCCTCACCGGTTCGTACACCAGCCGAGCGGAACTCTTCAAAAAGGGCCATGGCCTTCTTACGGCCCAGATCACCGAGCTGCGCCAAGAAAATTTCACAATGGTCGGCGCTCTTCATCCCAGGCTGGAGATCTTTCATGCGAGAGACGACGCGATCGAGTCCAAGGCTCATGCCAACGGCAGGCGTTGGGCGTCCGCCGAGTTGCTCGACGAGTCCACCGTAGCGACCGCCGCCACCAAGCGCCGATTGCGCGAGTTCCTGCTCATCCCCTGCCGAGTAAAACTCGAAAACCGTACGATCGTAATAATCGAGACCGCGAACGAGATACGGATCGAGCTGGTATGGAACACCGACCTCATCGAGATATTCGAGTACGCGCATGAAACGCGCTTTTGAATCTTCATCGAGCCAATCCACGATTTGCGGAGCTTCGGCCTTGATCTCCAGAACGGCCGGGTCTTTAGAATCGAGCAGGCGGAGCGGGTTCTTCAGGAGACGTTTCTTGTCATCCTCAGACAGCTTTGCCTTTTTTGATCGGAAATACGCGACGAGCGCATTGCGATAATTTGCACGTGATTCTGTGTTCCCAAGCGAGTTCACGCGGACGATGGCGTCGATCCCGAGCTCGCGAAGAATATTCCATCCCATGATCATGAGCTGCGCGTCGATGACCGGGTCGTCATCTCCCAAAGATTCGAACCCCACTTGGTAAAACTGACGGAAGCGTCCTGCTTGAGGACGATCGTAACGAAACATGGGTCCCGCATACCAAAGCTTCACCGGCTGAGGCTGGTTCAGCATGCCGTGTTGAACGTACGCGCGTACAACGGAGGCGGTCCCCTCTGGGCGCAGGGATACTTGCTCACCGCCGAGGGTCTCGAACGAGAAGAGTTCTTTTTCTACGATGTCGGTTGCGCGCCCGACACCACGCACAAACAGGGATGTCTCTTCCAAAATCGGCGTATCGATGTGATCGAACGCATACGCGTGCGCCATGGAGGCAGATGCCGCGAGAGCCGCCTGCCAGTACGGCTGATCGGATGGCAAAAGGTCGCGCATACCACGCACGAGCTGGATTGGGTGCATGCCCTTTTTTGGCGGTAGTACGGGCGCTCCCTCACCCGTCGGCGCGACGGGAGGTTTCGGTACTGGCCTTTTCATAAACGGCTTCTTTGCTTTGTATGGCATAATCGAAATGATGTCAGATGTCAGAACTCAGATGTCAGAAGCTGCACAACGATGTCAGATGTCAGAACTCAGATGTCAGATCTTGGTCGGAGAATTACTTCTGACATCAGACATCTGAGATCTGACATCGTGGGTCATGGGCCTAGAGATCTGAGATCGTTATTAGAATCCATAATTGTACGCCTCGAAATGCTTCCAGCGATCGATCGGGTACCCGCGCACCCACACACGCCCGATGATGTGCTCGCGCTTGACGGGACCAAAGAAACGCGAATCGAGGCTGGAGGCACGGTTATCGCCGAGGAGAAAAAATTCTCCGGCCTTGAGCGTGACGGTTTGACTTGAGGCGGTGAAATCTTGATCGAGATATCCCGATTCGTCTAGCACCTGCCCGTTCGGAAATTCGTTGTTGTAAATTTTCACCTTCCCGGCTGCCACCTCGGCTGTTTCCCCCGGCAAGCCGATCACGCGCTTAATAAAGTATTGATCTGGATCTTTTGGATACCGGAAGACCACGACGTCCCCGCGGTTCGGATCGCTGAGACGATAAGATAGCTCATCGATGATGAGGTACTCATGATCAAAAAAGTTGGGCTCCATGCTCGCCCCTTGGACGTAAAAGGGTTGGATGAGGAACCACCGGATGGGGATGATGATGGCCAGCGAAATCGCAAGCACCTGGATCATCTCAATGGTAATGGAGATGGCCTTCGCTTTCAGGCTCGCTTCTTGATCCAACCCCTTCATCTGACGGAAAACTGAGAATGGCATGAAGCCTAGATTATCTCATAAAAACCGTTCTGTCGAGGGCTGCGTGACTTTAGCCCCGCCACTCTCGTATCGCGCGCTCCCAACGCTCAATGGTGCCACAATCAAACCAGGGGCCCTCGAGCGCGCACCCTCCGAGCCTCCCCTCTTCGGCGAGGCGTGGGAACAAGTCTTTTTCGAACATGAGGAATGCGCGTGACTTGTCCGCTTCGCCGAGGACCACCGGGTCGAGGACGTAGAGCCCCGAGGAAACGAGGGTCGACGGAGGCACGGCGGGCTTTTCGTGAAAACGCAGAATGCGCGATCCATTCATTTCCGCGACGCCGTAGTCGGATGGATTTGGCACGCGTATGAGTGCCACGGTTGCCGCTGGTCGATGCTCAGCATGGAACGATGCGAGTGCACGGAGATCGAGTCCTTTAAGTTCATCGCCGTTCGTGACGTAGAGCGGATCTGATCCGAGCTCAGGCGCAAGGTGATGGACGAGGCCACCGAGCGTACCCATAGGTTCTGGTTCGATCCAGAGGTCGATCGCGGGACTCGGGGCCCGAAGCCCGAAGCGCCAGGTTTCGAACGCAGAGCCCCATTTCGGAGGAATCGTGATCGTGATGCGCTCGACGCCGGCACGCGCGAGCCATTCCACTTGCCAGGTGAGGATGGGTTTCCCTTGGACGGGAATGAGGGGTTTTGGAATCTCGAGGGTGACGGGAAGGAGGCGCGTGCCACTTCCGCCAGCGAGAATCACTGCGCGCCGAATCTGCATAGAGTTCGGTTATTTTGTCCGTTCGATCGGTGGTCGTCAACTGAGCCAACGTTCGGTCAGGGCTTCCGCTTCTTCTTCAGATGCCACCCAGTGAATGCGCTTGTCGCGATTGAACCACGTGAGCTGGCGCTTGGCGTACTGCCAGGTCGCTTCTTTGGTCTTCGCGATCGCTTCGTGCAAAGAAGTTTCGCCGCGGAGATACGACCCGAGTTCGCGATAGCCGATCGAGGTCATGGCCGGCGCATCCCAGCCGACCCCCTTTTGGCGGACGCGACGGATCTCATCGAGCCAGCCAGCTTCGACATAGGTCTCGACGGCGAGGGAGATGCGCTCACGCAGTTCTTCTTTACTGCGACGGATGGCGATGAGATAGGGATCGATGACTGGGTCTGCTTTTTGGCGTAGCTCCGTGAAAGGTTTGCCAGTGAAGGTACTGACCTCAAGCGCGCGCAACACGCGGCGCGGATTTTTGAGATCGACGATGCCCTCGGCCTTTGGATCGAAACGGAGCAGCATGGTTACGAGTTCCTCGAGTGATTTGGATGACATCGCGTCACGAAACGCGGGTTGCGGTGGAACCTCAGGGATTTGGTAGTTGTCGACGAGGGCTTGGATGTAGAGTCCCGTCCCTCCGACGACAATGGGCAAGTGCTTCCGCTTGCGAATTCCGTTGACCGCCGTGAGCGACGCGGTACACCAGTCGGCTACGGTGAAGGCTTTTTCCGGCGGAAGGAAATCCATGAGGTAGTGCGGAATGCCCTCGAAGCTGTAATAACTTATTCCATTCCTTGTTACGCGTTTGCCGCCGATTGGTTTTCCGGTTCCAATGTCAAACTCTTGGAATACTTGGCGTGCGTCCGCGTTGATGATTTCCCCATTGAAGCGTTGGGCAAGCCGGATCCCGAGCAACGTTTTTCCGCTTGAAGTGGGGCCTACAATACACAAAACGCGCGGAAGAGCGCGTTTCGTACCTGCCCCGGGTTTCGCCCGAGGCACGGGCTTGGTCGTCCGACGTTGGTTGACCATTTGCCCCATCCTAGCAGGCTGAGACCTAGGACGCAAGCTCCCCCTTCAGTGACGCGAGAAGGCCCGCGATGCGCTCTTCATGCTATGCTAGGGCAATATGGACATGGGATCCGCCGCAAACCCTAACGCAGTCACCCAGGCCCTGCAAACGTTTCGACGCAAGGTGGCCGATATCCGACACACGTTCCGAGGGAAGGCGGAGGGCATTCATCATCAAATCGATGAGAAGCGCATTGAGAAGCTCAAGCGCTTAATCGAAACACAAAAGTAATTATCGAGCGGCCATCTCCAGTTCAATTTCGAGCAGGCGGTTGTATTTTTCGACGCGCTCCGAGCGCGAGAGCGAACCGGTCTTGATGTATTCGGATCCAGAGGCCACGGCGAGGTCGGCGATGGTGGTGTCCGCCGTTTCTCCGGAGCGATGGGATATGGAAGTCTTGTACCCTGCACGATGCGCGAGAAGAATGGCATCGATCGTTTCTGTGAGCGAACCGATTTGGTTGAGTTTGATGAGAATCGCCGATGCCGCCTTCTCCGCGATGCCACGCTCGAGTCGCTTCACATTTGTGACGAAGAAGTCGTCGCCGACCACGGCGCTTTTCTTTTTCAAGAGAGGGGTCGCTGTTTTCCAAGAGGCCCAATCGTCTTCGGCGAAGGGATCTTCGATCGATTCGATCGGGTAGTGGCGTTGCCATGCCTGATACCGGGCGAGAAGCTCGACGGCCGTGTAATCGTGCCCTTCGGACTTCATACGGTAGAGCTTGGCCTTTTTGTCGTAAAACTCCGAACTTGCGACATCGGTTGCAAGCGCCATATCTCTTCCCGGCTTGTAACCTGCTGCCTTGATGGCTTGGATGAGGAGGTCGAAGGCCGTCTCGACGTTGGCGAGCCTGGGAGCAAAGCCTCCCTCGTCCCCCACCGTGGTGGCGAACCCTTCCTGCTTTAAAATCTTCGCGAGCGCGTGAAAGGTTTCGGTTCCTGCGCGCAGCCGTTCCGAAAAGCGCCGCTGCTTAGGCACGATCATGCACTCTTGTACGTCGATAGACCAGCCGGCATGCGCGCCACCGTTCAACACGTTCATGGTTGGGATGGGAAGCCGCGCGGCGTGTTCAAAATCGAACGAGCGGCGCAAGGATCGCCACAGCGGCAGCCGCCGCGCCATAGCCGTCGCCTGGGCCGTCGCGAGTGAGACCGCGAGCACGGCATTGGCTCCAAGCTTTCCTTTGTTTGGCGTTCCATCGAGTTTGATCATGACATGATCGATCTCGCGTTGGCGGCTCGCGTCGAGACCGATGAGTACCTTCCGAATTTTCCCATTCACGTTCTCCACAGCCTTCAACACGCCCTTCCCTCCGTACCGCTTACCTCCATCGCGAAGCTCGAGGGCCTCGTGGGAACCGGTGGACGCGCCAGACGGAACCTTGGCCTCGGCTGTGGCGCCGCCCGAGAGAGTGACGCGCGCGGCAACGGTAGGATTGCCTCGTGAATCGAGGACTTCGCGCGCTTGGATATTTGTGATTTTTGTTTTACTGAACATAACGCTTTGTCGCCCTGTCGCTTTGTCGCCCTGTCGCCCAGTCTTTGCAGGGCGACGAGGCTACTAGGCGACGAAGCGAGGGTGGTGGGCTTGGGTTATCGGATTTCAAAGGTCACTGACACGACCGAGGTGACATCGAGCGAGCCGGGCTGGATCTCTGGCGCAATGGCCTGATCAGCCTCGAATGACTTGAGTCCGTACGGGATCGGGGGCGGCGTTCCGCCTGATGACTCCGAGAAGGTCACGACGCGCACAACCTTGACGCCAAGAGCGCGCGCGAGCTCATCTGCTTTCTCACGTGCATCCTCAATCGCTTCTTTGCGCGCGTCTTGCTCGAGACTGGAAGGATCGTCGATGGTGAAGAACACGCCGTTGATCTGGTTTGCGCCGAGCTCTCCCATGCGCGCGAGAACGGCTCCGATCTTGGAAAGATCCCGAACCTTTACGCTCACATTTTGCGAAACGATATAGCCCTCGATAGATTGGCGGCCTTCGTCATAACGGTACTTCGGCGAGATGTTGTAGTTGGACGTTTGGATATCCGCCTCTTGGATACCGAGGTCGCGCAGCGCTCCAATCATCGCGTTCACCTTCGTGGTGTTTTGCGTTTGGACACGTGGCACATCTCCCCCTTCTGACAAGAGACCAATGTCGACGCGAGCGAGATCGGGCTTGCCGGAGACTTTGCCTTCACCCGCGATGGTGATCATGTCGCGATCACGCGGCACACGACCCACCTCCTTCGCTTCTCGCACACCTTTCCACGCTTGGACACCAAGAGCGATCGTGAGCATGATCAATACTGCGGACACGAGACGAAACATCTGTGGATTTTCTTTCATGGTGGGCAACATAATGATGGGAGATAAACGATGAACGATGAGCGATGAGCGTCAAACCACGAGCGATGTATGCATGACCGGCGACAAGGCGACCGGGCGACAAGGCTTCAGGTTACGGGTGTATGTTATAGGTTTCGTCGAAGAGGCTCAAGCCCGGGTAGATCTCCCTTGTTGGCAATGAACTCAAGCATCGCCCCGCCGCCCGTTGAAATAAAGTCGAACCCGGACTCGGTTTTGGTCTGATAGATGACCGGGATGGTGTCTCCGCCACCAGCGATGGCGAAGGCCGGGCCGCGCGCGTGGACGCCGATGTGGCGAGCGAGAAACCGCGTGCCAAAGCCACCCGCGCGCACTTCGGTCACACCGACGGGACCATTCCACAAAATGGTTTTTGCTTGGCGCAAGAGGCTCCCCCACGCGACGAGTGTCGCCGGGCCGACATCGACGATCACGTCCTTTTTCCCAAGATGCGCGATCAACTTCGGCTTCGGCTTCATGTTGGCATCGATGCGTGGAGCTACCATGACATCAGCGGGGAGAAAGAGGTTGCGGTGCTTAGCGACGGCACGCGCGGCTGGGATCGCTTGATCTTCGCAGAATGATTTTCCGATCTCGAGTTTCTGCGCGCGGAAAAATGGCGTCGCCATGGCGCCTCCGACAAGAACCGCATCACACTCCTGAAGAAGTGTTTTGATGATCGGCATTTTCGTCGTGAGCTTTTTGCCACCCACGACAGCCACGAATGGGCGCTTGGGTGTTTCGAGGAGTTTGGAGAGTTGTGTTACTTCTTCGATCAGACCGGGAGACGCGTACGCGTTAGATCCAAAAGCTTTGGCGAGACCCAGTACGCTTGCATGCTTGCGATGACAGGTGGCGAAGGCATCATTCATGAACAAACGACCGAGGCGCGCGTACGCCTGGACGAGCACCGGGCTATTTTTTTCTTCGCCCGCTTCAAAGCGTACATTCTCGAGTAGATGAACCGAACCTGGTTTTGCCGTTTCGAGGGTGACGCTGACTGGAGGCTCCGGGTGGAAGATGAGATCGAGCCCAAGCTTCTTGAGACGTGGAACAAGTTGCCTGGTTGAGAGAGTGCGCTCGCGTTTCTTTGGTCGACCCAGGTGTGTGAGAATGATGACGACGGCACCGCGCGCAGACAGTGATTGGATAAACGGGATGGATCGTGTCAGCTTGAGAGAATCTTCGGCAGCAAAGGCCCCCTCCGTCGGGACATTCCAATCTACGCGAACCAGCACGGGTACGCCGTGGAGTTTTTTTGATGGAGAAAGGGAGCGGAGCTTCATACCGATGTCAGAACTCAGATGTCAGATGTCAGACTTCCCGCCCACGCTACGGCTACGGCGGGTAGGCAGATGACAGAAGTGGGGAACGATGGATCAGACATCTGAGATCTGACATCTGACATCATATTTTTATTTGTTTACCAACAAGAAGAGCCATTTCCGCCAAACGAACCGAGTACCCCCACTCGTTGTCGTACCAGGCGATGACTTTGACGAGATCGCCATCGACAACCTTGGTGAGTGGAAGATCGACAATGGCCGAGGCAGGGTTCCCGATGAAGTCGGAAGAAACGAGTGGCTCATCGGTGACGGCGACGATCCCCTTCCACCGTGGATGCTTGGCTGCCTTGCGAAAGGCTTCGTTTATTTGCTCGACGGTCACGCGCTTCTTGAGGAGGAACGTCAGATCCGAAAGCGACATAACCGGAACAGGTACGCGAATCGCGAGTCCGTCGAAAAGACCCTGGAGCTCAGGGATGGCTTCGGTCGTCGCGATCGCGGCACCCGTCGTCGTTGGGACCATATTCTCAGCGGCCGCTCGCGCGCGACGGAGATCTTTATGCGGACCGTCCTGAAGATTTTGATCGGCGGTGTACGCATGCACCGTCGTCATCATGGCTTTTTTGACACCGAAGACTTCGTGCATGATCGCAGCGACCGGAGCGATGCAGTTCGTGGTACAACTCGCGTTGTTCAGTACTTTGGCTGAACGACCCGCCCCGTCTTCGTTGACGCCGATCACGTGAGTGGGCACGCCACCTCCTTTGGCTGGCGCGGAGATAATGACGCGCTTGGCTCCTGCCTCGATGTGCTGGCCTGCGCCCGCGAGATCCGTGAAGCGACCCGTGCACTCAAGCACGATGTCGACGTTAAGTTTTCCCCACGGCAACGTTTTTGGTTCTTTTGATGCAAAGACCTGGATACGCTTTTCGTCGATCACGAGATGATTCTTGTCATGCGAGACATCGTGATCCCACGTACGATAGGTCGAATCATGCTTGAGCAGATGCGCGAGTGAGGCGGGATCGGTGAGATCGTTGACCGCGACCACGTTGAATCCTGACTTGCCAAAGCCAGCCTTAAATACGTTACGACCGATGCGGCCGAAGCCATTGATAGCAATGCGTGGCATAGCAACGGTAGTTTACCATAACGCATTGCGCATAGCGCGTAACGCGTAACGCGCAGCGCACTGCCCGTTACACAAAAGAGCCCCCGTAGGAGCTCCTTGCTTGGCGCTATGGGCTATGCGTTACGCGTTATGCGTTAGCACGACTGGGACATCGGTCCGGCCATCTGCATGCGCATGAAGCGTGTCGGAACGATCTTCTCGCCAATCTTGCCGACGAGGGCATTGATCAAATCTTCAACGCGCTTCTCCTCGTCTTTGATGAACGATTGCTTCATGAGACACGTCTCGGAGTACCAC
>CAYGDS010000033.1:0-8785 GCA_964348595.1 uncultured Gammaproteobacteria bacterium
ATTACGCCCCGGGCCTGGCATGCCGCCCTCGACGACACGCGCGCCGAATGATTGGGCGATCTCGCACGTACGATCGTTCGAGTGCGCATCGGCCACGATGATTTCGTAATCAGAAAAATTCTGCTCACGCACGCTCGCGAGCAGCCGCGGCAGAAGCACGGCCTCATTCTTCGTCGGAATAACGATGGAGAGCTTCATAACTCGATCCTCACCGTAGCAGAAAAAGCCTATCGTGTCGAGAGGATCGCCCACGCCGCAATGCCCGCAGCCACCGAGACGTTCAGCGACTCTTTGACCCCATTTTGCGTGATTTTGATTGCCCCATCGCAACGCCGAAGAAGCGAAGGTGGGATCCCCGTCGTCTCCGTGCCAAGGAGCAGGGCCATGCGATCCGGCGGAGCGAACTTCTCAAGATTGATGGCAGCAGGCGTGATCTCAAGGGCGTAGACGGAAATGCCATCGGCTTTCAATTGATCGAACACGGTACCGATGTCCTTCTCGTGTGCGAACGGAACCACTCGCTCGGCACCAAGCGCGACTTTGCTGATCTTGGCATCCGGCGGTGCGGGCGTGTACCCCGTGAGCCAGAGCTTGGTCACCCCAAGCGAATCGCACGTGCGAAACAGCGCGCCGACGTTTTCACGCGAACGGATGTCATGGGCGATGAGGTGGAGTGAGCGCATGCCATAAGCTTACCACCTCTCCCGCTTACAGCACCCTCTCCTTTTGAAGGAGAGGGACGGGGTGAGGTGCGGTTGTATGTCCGTCTTGACAAAACCCCCGAAATCTGGTATCTTTCGAACACTTCGGTTCACAGTGAATCAAGCGAGGAGAGTCCATGATCCAGCACGTACGTACAACGAGGTTCGAGATCGAAGTCGTCGACACCGGCTCCTACCCCGAGCTCCCGGGCCTGCGCGGCAAGGGTGTCGGCGGGCTGACCGACGACATGGCCGCCTACCACGCCGGCCTCGAGGGCCGCCACTACCACGGTCCGTCGACCGAGATGACGGACTTCGCCTTCAAGCGCGGACAGCGGGACCGGAGCTCCCACTTCGACGCCTGACCCGGCAGCCCACTCTACCAACCCCGACGAGCCTCGCGCCCGCCGGGGTTCGTCATTCTGCTTGACGTTTCACGCTTCACGCTTCACGCTTCACGACTACATGAAATTCGGCGACGTAATCCGAGGAACCGTGACCGAGGTCGATATCAAGGGCCGCGGTCTTATCGATGAAAAAATCGCCATCCCCTTCACCTCCCCCGGCGACGAAGTCACAGCCACCTTCGTGAAGCGCGACAAAGGCCTCAAAGTCGCGCGGCTCTCGAAGGTCGAGAAGCCTTCTTCCGACCGTATCGATGCTCCCTGTCCGCACGCCGGAACCTGCGGAGGCTGTCTTTGGCAGCACATGGCATACGACGCGCAACTTCGACTGAAGCTGCAAATGATCAACCGCGCATTCGAGCATGCTGGTCACTCAGAGCGAATTGAAACGATCGTACCGTCACCGGATACTTTTTATTATCGCAATCGGATGGACTATGTCGTGGGATGGAAGGGAGAATTGGGATTGAAGGAATACGGATCTTGGAACCGCTACATCGATCTTTCGACCTGCCTTCTTCTCGACAAAGAGACGCCTACGATCTTGCAGACGGTTCGTGATTTGATGCGTGAACTCAATCTCAAGCCATGGGACGCGAAAAAATACGAAGGTGATTTGCGCTATTGCATCATCCGCCTCGGCAAGAACACCGGCGAGCGCATGATCACCCTCTTATTCAAAGACCTCCAGCGGATTGACGCTCATCGTTCATCGCTCATCGCTCGCCTCGCTCCGTTATGTACAACTTTGTACCTTGGCGAGAATCCCGAAATCACCGACGTCTCGCTTGCCAAAACACTCATCCTCTTGCATGGCAAAGAATATTTGACCGAACGAGTGAACGGCATCGATTATCTCGTGCATCCGAATTCCTTTTTCCAAACCAACACGCACATGGCCGGCGTATTGCAGACGGCAGTCACGACGCTATTACCCCCAGGAAAAGTTCTGGATCTGTTTTGTGGTTCCGGTTTCCTCGGCATCGCTGCGGCGAAAAAAGGATATGAAGTATACGGTCATGAGCTGGATGCGCCCGCGATCGAACTCGCTCGTCGGAACGCCGAGCTGAACAACGTCGACGATCGATGCCGCTGGGGCGCCGGTCCTGTCGAGTCCCTCGACTGGTCTGCCGAAAATCCGGACGCCGTCATCATTGATCCGCCGCGCGCAGGCCTTCATCCTAAAGCGCTTAAAGCCTTACTCGACAACAAGCCGCCCGTCATCGTGTACGTCTCTTGCAACTACCACCGCCTCGCGGACGAGCTTAAATTTCTCAAAACTCTCTATCGCCTCGAAAGCCTCCAGGCTTTGGATCTCTTTCCCCACACGCCGCATGTCGAGGTGGTTGCGAAGATGACACGGTTGACGAATTGAATAAAATATGATTATCTAGCCCGCAGAGGTGTCCTTTGCACAACATCGATCCCACCCTCATCGCTCTTCTCGACGACGTCCGCAAGGCATTCGGGTCCATCCCCGAGCGCTTCCACGAAGAAAGTATTCACATCCTCGTGCGAGTGGTGGCAAGACTTGTTCCCAATTGTGAGCGTGTCGACGGTTGTCGGCTAGATCGTGAAGCGCACTCCTGGCTCCAGATCAAAATGCGTCACACGTACATCATCGATCTGGTCCCTCGAGACGTTTACCCAGGCCCAATTCTCGTTTACGTTGGTGCAAACACCAACTACAGCGGATGGTACGAATACGGCTTCAACCGTACTGTCGAGAACGATGGGCGCTATAACCTCATGGTCGACGAGATCCTCGAAGCCACCGAGGCCGCCCGCCGTTTCCTCTCCGTGCCTTGAACCGGCGAATGCCGATCTGAATCCCCCGCCACACAAACTGGCGGGGTTTGCCTTTCAAGGATTGACAAATTGATTAAAATATGATTCTCTAGCCCGCAGAGGTGCCCTTTGCACAACATCGACCCTGCTCTCATCGCTCTTCTCGACGACGTCCGCAAGGCCTACGAGTCCATCCCCGAGCGTTTCCACGGAGACCTTCGGGGCGCTCCACGAATGCGTCTCTTGACTCGTGTAGTCGCGGCGCTGGTTCCAGGCGTCAACTCGGGCGACGGCATCCAGCATGAGGATGTCTGGTGGTCCTGGCTCCGAGTCAAGGGACACAATTACATCATCGACCTCTGTCCTCGCGACATCTACCCTGGGCCCGTGCTCATCGACGTCGGAAACGATAGTGGCCACAGGGAGTGGTACGTGCTCACCGGTTCACAGGAGCTGAGCGCTCCTCAGCAGAACATCGTCCGTGAGATCCTCGCCGCCACCGAAGGCGCCAAGCGCTTCCTCGGCATGCCCTGACTCCAAGCCCCGCCGTCTCCGACGAGCGGGGCTTCTGCATTTCTAGCCTTTTTTTCTTTACGCTTTCCACTTTCCACTTTACACTACGCTATATGAAATCCGGTTTCGCCGTCCTCGTCGGCCGCTCGAACGTAGGCAAGTCAACGCTGTTGAACGCGCTTGTAGGATCAAAGGTGGCCATCGTCACGCCAAAACCACAGACGACGCGACGACCCGTACGCGGGATCTTGCATGATCCACGCGGACAAATTGTGTTTGTGGACACGCCAGGAATCTTTCTTGGCAAAAAAGACACGCTCTCAAAAAAACTCAACGAGCTCGTTCGTGAGCAACTCGAGGGCATCGAACTCATCGTCTACGTGATGGATCCCACGCGACCTGTCGGCGAAGAGGAGGAAACGATCCAACGACTGCTTCGCAAACTCCCGATTCCAATTCTCGCGGTTATTAATAAATCTGATCTTCCAAAGGAGAAGCTGATCTCGCTTGCGGACATGCGCAGGGCGGATGTGGGACAACGAGCGACGTTTGAGATCTCGGCGCAGAAGCGACGGGACTTAAATAGGCTCGTGGACGCGATGTTCGCGCTTTTACCGGAGGGCGTCCCGTACTATCCCGACATGCAACTCACCGACATGGGACATCGCGAATGGCTTGAGGAAATCATTCGCGAGAAAGCGTTCCTGCGTCTTCAGAAAGAACTCCCCTACAGCGTCGCCGTGCAAGTCGAGGATGTGGCGTTGCGCGACGGGGTTCGTGTCATCGCCGCCAAGGTGTGGACAACGGACGAGCGATACAAGCGTATGATTATCGGGAGCCGCGGCTCGATGCTGCGCCAAATTGGCACGGATGCGCGCCGTGAAATCGAGGGCGCCACGGGGGACAGGGTATACTTGGAGCTCATCGTAAAAGTTGATCCAAAATGGCCAGAGCGCTTTGCGTAATATGGGAAACCCATTTCGTACCGAATCCACACGCCAATATCACGCACGTCGCGCGGATGCGTTGAAGAGCGCGCGGCTTGAACAATCCATTCGTGAAGAGCAAACGCGCGAAGGGCGAAAGTCCGTCGAGCGCATGCCGGATGATCGGAGTCTCTTTGCCTACTTGAACCCCGACGCGGTGCCGGCGGATGAAGCTTCGGTGGAAAAGTACGCCGCCGCGCGCGACCTGGGTCGCCGCATGCGCGTGCGACCGCCGGGTACACTCGAGTCTCGCGTGCCAACGATGAAATCGCGTGAGGAGCTCTGTCAAAATATTTTTGCGTGTAACGTGTGGGATGCAGAGCCGCTCCTCCGGGACGACGTGAGTCACGCGAAAGCGGAAGAATCGGAGGACGACGTCAATCGCATCCGCGAAATGGTTCGCGCGGCGAGTTGGATGCACCATCCGCGTACAGATCAGAACATCGCTCAGAGCGTCACCGAAGAGCTCCTCGATGCAGCCGAGGCCGAACAGAAGCGTCGTCAGATCAAGACTCCCAAGGGCAAACAGACGGAGCTTGCTATCGTGGATCCAGACATTGCCGCATTCGAGCAAGCGCATCAGGCGCTCAAGTCGCTCGCGTGCGAAGATGATGCGGAGGCAGCGACCGTCGCGATGGAAGATGCCGTGGAGCGCGGATGGGAAGCATTTTTACGATCGTACGAAGCAACGAAGTCGTCAGACTGGCCCGAAGGAAAAAAGGTCTGGCCCGATCGCGGTGTCCGATTACCAAAGTCGCTCGAACCTCTTGTCGCTCGAATGACAAAACTCCGCCAAGTACGCGATCAACTCTATTATCAGCGTTTGTACCCGAGGCTCTGTCACATTGCGTGGGAGCATCGGAAATAACGAAAGACGAAAGACGAAAGACGAAAGACGAAGAAGGGTAGACCGAGTGATTGATCTTACGTCCTACATCTTTCGTTTTGCGTCGTGTTAACGCTTCAACGTAATACTCGTCACCTCGTACCCGAATAGTTCATCAAGCGAATCGAGGCCACCACCCAGGAACTCGCGCGCACCTGCGAAGAGTGGGTTGATGGTAACGCTCAGGATGAGAGGGTTTTGCCGGCTGTCCATGACGGTGATTTCTCCAAACCAATTCCGTGCGCGGATTGCCTGAACCGTGACATCTTCTCCGTTGACTTTGATGGTCACATGCACGCGCTCCGGATCAGCCTTGAGCAAGGTGAGATCCCCGCGCGCATCATCTTGATTCGCCTGGTCGCGCAATTTACCCAACGCCGCCTTTAACTCGGCGACGTTTTTTGTAACGTTGCTCACAGCCTCATCGAACACGCCGAGATTGAGTGGCGTCTGATTCGTTTTGGACAATTCGAGATACGCGTCATCCGAGAGCCAAATGCCGCTGCGCTCATTGTTCAGGTCAAGAGCACCCTCTTTCCAATATGCGGGAAGTGATGCGGAGTGCGACTCTTTTAAATTGATGTTGGTGACGTCGCCCGAAACGACAACCTCTTCCGTCACGGTCTTCGTCTTTGGCGCCTCTGGCGTCCCCGGCGCCGTGAGTGTTTGTTCGAGGGAGTCGACCTTGATCGCTTCTTCGCGCGTACGCGTCGTGGTGAACTTCCACGAGAGGCCGCCGATGTTCATCGGAGCGAAGCGGGTAATAGTGACTTCACGTCCACTGTTCGATGGATCTACAAGATCGGGGAGAAAGGCTCCCAGACCGAGTAAGGTTTGATGGATCTCGAGTGTGTCGCCAGGGATGAACTGAATGCGTTGCGCTATCTCGGCCGGAGTGAGACCGGCAAACGATCCGGTGGACGTCGAGGCACTAAACCACATCGACAAGCGATCCCCGAAGCCGCACCCAGCTCCCGCGAGGACGAGGCCTGCGAGCACAATTCCCGTGGAGAACCACTTCATGCGCATATGTTGGCGGATATCTTTCCCTGCTCGCTTGGCCGCGTCAAATGCCCAGCCATCGACCGATGCGCTGGATCGTATCCCCAACACGGGAAACCGTGTCATCCCCGAGCAAAATCCAGCCAAAGAAGAAGGAGGATAAGCTGATTAAGACAATGATGCCGAGGCAGCAACCGCCACAACAGGCCGTCCACATGCTCCTTCCGCTCCACGCTCGGTCTGGAATTGTGGACATAAGACTCTTAGTACACCATATCTTGCGCTATTCGGGAAGAGCAGCATTTGCTTGAGAACGACCCATGTGAAACGATACGACGACAGCGCATGAAACTCTCACTCCTCCAAAAAGGCGCACGAGCCCCAAACTTTGCCTTGACCGCCGACGACGGATCGCGTGTCACGTTATCCGAATCCCTGGCAAGCGGACCCGTGGTACTCATTTTTTACCCAGGAGATTACACGCCGGGCTGCACCATCCAACTCTGCGCCGTGCGAGATGACTGGGCGGAATTCCAGCGACTAGGCATCAATGTGTTTGGAATGAATCGAGGTCGCATCGAATCGCACCAAGGATTTGCGAAGCAACATAAACTTCCCTTCCGTCTGTTGAGCGACGAAGGCGGCAAGGTGAGTCGCGCGTATGGCACGTTGATCAAACTCCCCTTCGGCTCCATCAGTCGACGCACGGTGTATGGCATCGATGCGCAAGGGATCGTTCGATACGCACGCCGCGGCATGCCAAAAAACTCAGAGGTCCTTAAAGCCATGAAGCCTTACGCGCAAAGCGGAGATCATAAACCGATAACCTAATATTCTATATATATGGAACTCATCCCACACGCCCAGGTTGGAAAGCAGGCCCCTGATTTTTCACTCGAAGGCTACGACCCGGATGGATCGTTCAAGATGCATAGCCTAAAAGATGCTCGCGGCAAATGGCTCGTGCTCTTTTTCTACCCGCTGGATTTTACCTTCATCTGTCCAACGGAGATCACGGAGTTCTCGCAGCACGCGGAAGCGTTCAGCAAGCTCAACGCGACGGTGCTCGGCGCCTCAACCGACTCGTGTCATTCGCACAAGGCGTGGTGCGAAGGCTCACTCGGCAAACTCAACTTCCCGCTGCTCGCGGACATGACGCATGAATTGAGCCGTGCGTACGGAGTCCTGATGGAAGACAAAGGCATCGCTCTGCGCGGCACGTTCATCATTGATCCAGAGGGAGTGCTGCGTTACGCCCTGTATCATGAGAATGGCGTTGGTCGCTCTGTCACCGAGACCTTGCGCGTGCTCGAGGCACTACAAACGGGCGAGTTGTGCCCCGCCTCCTGGAAACCTGGAATGAAGACACTCGGCAAGGCCTAGGCCGTGGCCTTATTGGCAGCGAGAGCTTCTTCGATCGCTGTTTTGTTCCATCCCACAATGATGGATCCGTTCACGTCGATAACCGGCACGCCCATTTGTCCGGAGAGCTTTACCATCTCCTGCGCGGCGTTGGAATCTGCGGCAACGTCAATGTCTTCGAACTGAATCCCCTTCTCGCGCAAATAATCCTTCGCGAGCTTGCAATAGGGACACGTTGGCGTGGAGTACACTTTTACTTTCATATGTGATCAATGTCTTCAAGGATATCCTTAAGTATAGCACGCGTGGCCATAAGATATCCCCAGCATCCACGATCTAGAGCGTCTGCAGATACCGCGCGAGCGTACGTACGCCGAATCCCGTGGCTCCGTAGGGCATATCCGGCCGTGTTTCCTTCTCTGTATAGACCGGACCCGCAATATCGAGATGAGCCCATGAAACGTCCGTGACAAAAGGTTCGAGGAACAAGGCAGCGGAGATGGCGCCAGCCGCGCCGCGTGCGCCGACGTTTTTCAAATCCGCGATCTTCGACTTGATGTGTTCCTTATACGGCTTGTGCAAGGGCAGTTGCCAGAGGTCCTCACCTGAAGAACGGCCAGCGAGGAGGAGACGCTCCGCGAGCTTTTGATCATTCGCAAACAGCCCGGCGACTTCTTCGCCGAGAGCGGACACGCACGCCCCCGTGAGCGTTGCGAGATCGATGACGGTGTCCGGCTTTTGTTTCATCGCATACGAGAGGGCGTCAGCGAGCGTGATGCGACCCTCGGCATCGGTGTTCAAGACTTCGATCGTCATCCCGTTCATCACAGTCAGCACATCTCCCGGCCGATACGCCCGACCCGATGGCATGTTCTCAACCGCGAGGAAAACGCCGTGCACTTCGACTTCCGGCGCAAGTTCGGGCAAGGCCTTGAACAGGCCAAGGACGGCAGCCGCGCCTCCCATATCGATTTTCATCGTCATCATCCCATCCGCCGGCTTGAGCGACAGTCCACCGGAATCGAACGTGACGGCCTTCCCCACGATAGCGATCTTTTTCGCCTGTTTTTGAGTCTTGCGTCTTTCATCTTTCGTCTTTCGCTTTGGGTTATAGATCAGATGAATCCCCACTGGCGCGTGCTC
>CAYGDS010000034.1:0-8612 GCA_964348595.1 uncultured Gammaproteobacteria bacterium
GAGCTCCTCAAGCTCCTCGTGTTTCTTGGCCAGACTGTCCACGGAGTCGATGATTTTGGATAGCGGCAGCGGCGACCACGGCTTCTCCGCGCGCACGGCGGCAACGGCCTGCTCGGTCTGGAGCTTGAGCTCGCGCTCGCGCAATTCCGCGCGCTCGGTCGCGAGCGCGTCGAGCGTCTTGCGCAGCTCCGTGAATCCTTCGGCGGCTGGCGTCTCGCGCTCCATCTTGGCGAGTTCGGCCTCGAGCTTCTTGGCTTCCGCCTCGAGCCCGGCCTCTTCCGAGCGCGCCTTCTCGTGCTTGGTTTTTAGATCGCCCAGTGCGGCCGACAATTGTTTCCACTCGTGACCATAGTAGGCGCGTGAAAGCTTTGCGAACTCTGCCTCGATTCCCTCGCGCTCACGCAAACGTTTCACCTGCCTATCGAGGGAGGTGAGGCGCGGTTCGATCTCGCGCAAGAGACTTTCTGTTTGCGCCAGATTTTTCTTGGACTCGTCGATTTTGTTGATGGCCTGATTGCGTTTGAGCTGAAAGGGACGGAGCCCGAACGCTTCATCGAAAAACTCCTTCCGCTCGCTCGGGCTCGCGATGAGGATACTATCGATCATACCCTGGCCGATCACGGAGTAGGTGCGCTGCCCGATGCCGCATTGCGCGAGCAACAGCACGACATCTTGGAGGCGCGCGCTTTGGCGATTCACTTCGTATTCCGATTGACCATCGCGATAGAGACGTCGGGTCACGGAGACTTCGTTGAAGGCAAGGTCATCGCGTGATCGATCCTCTGCCGTTCGCTCCAAATGAAGAGTGACTTCGGCAAACCCGGAGCGCGCGCGCTTGTCGGATCCGGAAAAAATGACGTCCTCGGACTTTTTGCCGCGCAAGAGCTTGAGGCTCTGTTCACCCATCACCCAGCGGATCGCGTCCGCAATGTTCGATTTGCCCGATCCGTTTGGGCCTACAACCGCCGTGAGCCCCCGTCGGCCGCTGGCATCGAGCGTAAATTCGAGATGCGTTTTCTGGGGAAATGTTTTGAATCCCTGGATTTCCAGCCGTTTCAAGTACATACAAATAGTCAGTAGGCGGTAGTTTGTAGTCGGTAGCTTATCGTCTTCATGATATAAATGAAAGGAGGACCCCCTTGTCTTCCGATCCCTTTCTTGCTACCACCTACCGACTACTAACTACCGCCTATGAGCCTTCGCATGGAAGCCGGGTTCGAACATCTGAAAGAAGCCATGGCCGAGGTGCTCGCCGAAGAAGTAGAATTTCTTCCCGGCATGCTCGTCACGGTCGTGGATGCCAGAATGACGGCGAACACGGCGCACGCGAAATTTGTGCTGTCCGTCTTTCCGGAGACGATGCAGCAGGAGACGCTGCGAGCTCTGCGTGAGTTTGATCATGAGATTAAAGATGCGCTCGGTAAAAAGCTCCGCCTGCGCCGCATCCCGCGCCTGCATTATGAGTTTGATACGACGGAAGCGAAGGCGGCGGTAATTGAAAATGAGCTTCTGGAGCTGCGAAAAAAAGGTGAGGTGTAGGGGGTTGCCAACCCCCACCGAGTGCAGACGGTCCTTGTTTATGTCATCCCCGCGCAGGCGGGGATCCAGGAACTTAGAACCCTTCAGACAAATCTTTCCACTCAGGATTCATCTCTTCGATTAACCGCAATTTCCAAACACGGTTCCATTTCTTGATTTGCTTCTCGCGAAGAATCGCCTGCTCCACGTCCGGAGTCCCTTCGTAGAACACCAACCTGTCCACTCCGTACTTTGCGGTGAACTTCGAGCCGAAGCCCTCCTGATGCTGGAAGACTCGTCTGAGCAGATTATTTGTAACACCGGTATAGAGTGTACCGTTTCGATGACTAGCGAGAATGTAGACGTAATAGGTCATATGTTTCTGGATTCCCGCCTGCGCGGGAATGACAGACGCATACTTATACCCCGTTCCATAAACAGGATTGGTTGTCAAGGCGCCGTACTCATTCATACCCTTGACTTCATGCCCTATTCCAGGTACCTTAACCCATTCCTATGAACGCCCTTCCCTTCCGGGAATTCCACGAAACCTTGGCCAATGCCAAGCGCATTTTGGTCGTGGGCGATGGGCGACCCGATGGTGATTCGCTTGGCTCATCGACAGCGCTGTACCTGTGGCTCAAGCGCGAAGGAAAAGTCACGCGCCTCTTTTGCATCACACCCGTGCAAGCTGGTTTTACCTTTCTCGATGGCATCGCTGAACAAACCAATGACCCTGCCACTTTCGACGAGCCCTGGGATGTGGTCGTCACCCTCGATACCGGTAGCCTCAAACATTGCGGCATCGACGAGCACTTGAAGCGCATTCCGACCAAGCACACCATCGTCGACATAGACCACCACAACACAAACGAATTGTTTGGCGATCTCAACCTCGTCGATACGACCGCGTGTTCGACGTGTGAAGTCGTGTATCGGTTTTTTGAGGCGAACGCGGTGCGCATCGATGACAGGATGGCGACGTCGCTTCTCACAGGCTTGTGCACAGACACGTCGAATTTTTCCAACTCCGCAACCAACGTGAAAGGTATGGAGGCCGCGAGTGTGTGCGTCGCCGCCGGTGCTCGCCACACGGATATCCTAAAGAGCATCGTACACAACAAATCCATCGACGGGTTGAAGCTGTGGGGTCTCGCGCTCGAGCGTCTGTATCATGTCCAGGAGCTCGACATGGCTGTGACGTATTTCAAGCTCGAAGATGTTGCTGGTGCGCCGGGTGGAGACGAAGCCATTGCGGGTGTATCCAACTTTTTGAATGCGTGCCTCGCGGGTATCGACACGGTTCTCGTTCTACGTGAGAAAGATGACGGGACGGTCAAAGGTTCCATGCGCAGCATGTCCCGCGATATTTCTATCGTGTGTAAAAAACTCGGTGGCGGCGGGCACAAGAAAGCCTCGGGGTTCACTGTTCCGGGGCCGATCGTATTAAGCAACGGGAAACCGAACGTGGTCGAAAAGATCTGCGCGCTTGGGATCTAGATGTTATACTGGCCTCACGCTATGAAACGCGAGGCTCCTCTAAAAAGCGCAGAAACCGGGGCACAGGCGGCCGCCAAGGTTGAACGCGGCGGCATCATGAAGCGCATCGCGGAAGTCGGTCGGCGCGTGAGCCCGGCCCTGGGATTTTTGATTGCCATGAATTCCCTTGGCGCTCAGGCCCACCACGGAAAAAAGAATATCGAGCGTGACGGGGATACCCTCGTCGCACATATTGAGTCGGCCGGAGGTGGCGATGTGGAAACCCGTGAAATCCCGCCACATACCGTGGACGTGCATGCGGACGTGCATTATGAATGGGGCGAACGCTCGTTCGGTCACGTGGAAATGGAGGCCGGCGAACGCGCGGCGCTCGAAGCGCAACTCGGAGGCGTCATCGATTACGAGCTCGCTGCGTATCAAGCTGAGGGCGTCAATCCAAGCGACGTCATTAATAATATCCATGTCGACATTGAGGCTTTTTCAGATCCAACGGGCGGGCGCGCAAACCCTGAGCGCAACATGGAACTTTCCGAGGGCAGGGCGGAGCTCGCGAGCGAGGTCATGCGCGATATTCTGCATACGCGCGGCTTTGACGATGCGCATGTCGACATCACCGCTCACGGCGGCGGCACCGAGGGGGATTTGATGGAGTTTTCTGGCGCGCTCGCATCGCATGGATTCCGCAGTCACGCCGGCAGTCCGGATTCCATGCGCAACGAGGCTGAACGGATCGTGCACGCGATCAACGACGGCAACGAATCCGAAGTGCTGCGACTCACACACGGCATGTCATCAGAGGCGGTTCACCAGGCCTACGCGGATACCGTCGCATCGCATCGTCATGCAAATGTCGACATCACCATGGAAACGGCTGGCATCCGCGTGACACACGATGCGGGAAATCCCCCACCGGTACTCGAGGCGGTGAAAGCCGTCCGTGCGCAAGATACGTATCGACTCGATATCAAGCAGCCTGTGTATCTAAACGAAGAGCGATATGCTCAGCCACGCTTCTGGCAGACATCAGGACAATTGCGCGAACCGGAACCAACGCGACCGAGAGAATACATGGGTACCGGGTTACAACAAGGTGAAGTACCGCCACAAGACGAGCTTGCGCGTATGGAAACGATGGCAACACCACAAGCGAGATCGACGGATGCTCGACGTGAGCGCGTGCCCGTCAGTCGTCGTACTGGAGTTGAAACGGCAGAAGAACCCGAGCTCATTGTGGAAGCGCTCCCGAGCCGCGAGCGCCGAGCACTTGAAGCCATGGCTCGCCAAGCGGAGCGCCGGGGCGAAATGATCGTTGATACGACCATGACGACGGCTGAGAAAAGGGCGCAAGAGGCCGCACGTGGAGCTAGGGAGGACCGAGGCCGGCGCGAGCGCCAAGCGGGATCGATCAAAATGAAGGTCTTGCGTTCTGTGGGTTATAAACCCGTAAAAACGGCTCGATATCGAGGTTTTGCCGGATCCCCAGGGTCTCTGGCCGGATAAGCAAGATTAGCACTCTAGAGATTTGACTGCTAAATTGGACGTGCTAGGATACTTCCCATGACAAATAACTACCTGGTCCCAACGGTCATCGAGAAAACGCCGCAAGGCGAACGCGCATACGACATTTACTCGCGCCTCTTGAAAGACCGCATCATCATGCTCGGCACGGCCATCGACGACGACGTCGCCAACATCATCGTGGCCCAGCTCCTCTTTCTGGAAAGCCAGGACAAGGAAAAGGACATCAAGCTCTACATCAACTCCCCCGGCGGCTCGGTCACGGCCGGTCTCGCCATCTACGATACGATGCAGTTGATCAAGCCCGATGTCTCGACGATTTGCGTGGGCATGGCGGCCTCGATGGGTGCCGTGCTCCTCGCGGGCGGCGCCAAGGGCAAACGATTTGTCCTACCGAACTCGGAAGTGATGATCCACCAGGTGCTTGGCGGCTTCCAGGGCCAGGCGACGGACATCAAGATTCATGCGGAGCGCATTCTCCAAACCAAGGCGAACTTGAACAAGATTCTCGCCAAGCACACGGGCCAGGCGCTCAAGACGGTCGAAGACGACACCGAGCGAGATAATTTCATGGATGCTTCCGAGGCGGTGAAGTACGGGCTGGTCGATAAAGTGATTTCGTAACACAATCCCCCCGGCATGTGCCGGGGGGATTCGTTATTTCTTTTCTGCGGATTTGAGCGCGGCAGAAATGAATCGCATCTTTGGGCCGAACTGTTTACCAATCTGGTCCGCCTGGCCAGAACGCACCAGCTCGAGAATGCGCTGCTTCTCCCCATCGTCGATCTGACCATTCTTGATGATCTCCGTGAGCGATTCATCAAGGACCGAGGGATTGTATACCGTGAACTTGCACTCCTTTTTGAAACGCGCGAGAAGCTGCTCCGGTGTTTTTTCCGGAATGGGCATTTCTGCCTTCTTAAGATCTGCAAGGAGCTTCGCAACTTTCTTTGGGTCCAGCCCTTCAGTGGACGGCAGTTGTCCTTCAACGGCGCCAATCAGTTCGTCCCCGCGCTTCGATTCGACTAACGCCTGGAAATTGGATAGATCGGGCTCTCCATTTTTTCCAAGGGAGGCGGCCGTATCGATGTAACTTGCCGTGAGTGCCATGTTGCGTTCGCCATCCGTCATCTTGCCGAAGTACTTACGATACGTTTCAGCCTTGGGTTTAGAAAATTGGTAGGCAACTTCGTGATTTTCTATGGCGACGAGCACGGCAGGATCAATTTCAAGACCAAGCTCCCGGACTTCATCCGCACCTTCCTGGCCGTGTTGCTTGCCCTCGACCCCCTGTTCCGAGGGATGGTAGTACGAGATGCCCTCAATGCCGTTTTGTTTCAGCCATGCCCGCATCGCAACGGGGTCACCCTGTGCATCAGGCGGTACCGACGCCTGCCACTCGTCCCACGACACCTTTTGCTGAACAGATTTTCCATCTGGACCCTTTTTCTTGACGAGCAAGGTATCCATCTTGGAGATGTCGTGCAGAAAAACGTACTTCTCAAGAACCTCGGCATTTCCAGACGCGGTTGCTGTTAACGCAACTCTCGTCTCCTCGGGAAGACTGGCCGGCATCTCTCCCTGCCTTAGTTGCTCGAGATTATTGAGGATCAAGTCCAGATGCGTATCCATGAAGAGACCCTCATTGTGATACTCGCCCCATTGTGGGACCTGAAAAGAGGCTTCTATTTTTGATCGAATTTTTTCGTTTTTCTCACCCGGAAAGAGCCGGTCGACGGTCGCCTTGAGCCGCGCGATGCGTTCGGGTCTGCTGTCCCGTTCTTGTTCGGCACGCGCATCGAACTCCGAGTCGGGAACGGGTGGTTTTTGTGAGGGCTTTTCTTTAATCATACAACTTGCATGGCGGCTCACTTGTACACCCTCCGCAACTCGGTCCCCCGATAGAAATGCCCGAGAATTTCTTGGTAATTTTTTCCGTGCTTCGCATCCATTTGGAGCGCACCCGTTGCGGACATGCCCACTCCGTGGCCCCAGAGGGTCTTGCCGATGTCGTCGGGCACGGGGACCGACACAAGCCACGGGTAGTTGGACCCGCCGTACCACACCTCGCCCCATGCGCGCGTGCGGCCGTCCGAGCGCGAGAAGTACGGCGTGATCGCGAGCTTCCCTTGGTAGGTCACGATTTGCCCGCGCGTGGAATCCACAGCCTGTACAATGTTCGTGCCGCGCGCCTCGGCGCCGTAGCCGCGGTACACCTGGTCGAGATGCGCATCTACATGGAATGCGCCTCCGTGCTTGGTGTTGCGGCTCACATGGTAGACGGCATACGTACGAGCCCCAACGAGGAGCGCGCGTTGATACTGTTGCGGGCTCACGTTGGACGTTTCGGCAATGCCCTTGAGGTAACTTTCGATCGGGAGCTCGTTTACGACCCACACGCTATCTTTGATCGGTACCCACAAGAGTTCGAGGTGACGGCGGAAGGTATTATCGTTCGCTCCGGGCAGCCACGAGATCGGTCGCGAGTAGTCCGCGATTTCCATCGGAGAAGATCCATCATCCGTGCGGAATTGGTAGACGCCCGGGGATTGTTCGCTGCACGGCCCACCCGACAAGGTGTAGAGCGCCGTCGTGCGATCGTATCGCACGGAGGTCTGTTCCCCTACGGCGAGTCGGCAGACGGTGCGGCCATTATGAATGACGGAGAGCGGCGCGTACTTGGCGCGCACGACCATGCGATCGTCGGTGGTCTTGTAGAGCCCGACACGGATCATTGGTTCTGCAGGGAGATCCGCCTCGCTCCCCGTGAGCGGCTGCGGATTGATCGAGAAGTTGCTCGACGGCGATGGGATCTGACTGGTGGAAGGACTCGTCGTCGTGGGTTTCGGGGCTGGCTCCGGCTCAAAATATCCATCGGCCGTGACGGTAACCGGAATGTCGATTTGGCCGCCATCGACGGAGAACCCATCGGCCACCAATTGGAACGAAGCCTTGTACACGCCCTTCTTGGGCGGGCCCTTGATCTTGAAATTGAGAAACCCAACCTCTCCGGGTTTGGTGGCGCCATTCACAATAACGGGCACGGCCGCATCGATCCACGTGGGATCGCGGAATGAACTGAGTCCAACGCTCGCACCAAATACCTGTGCCAGCTTGAGACTGCGCGTGGCCCAGGCAGCGGTCCCGGTGTTCTTGAATCCGACCTGGAACTGCACACTTCCGTTCCCAAGCACCTGCACTTCGCTTGCCGAACGGAGCAGAAGCGTCGAAGAGTATCCTGCGTTCTTCGCGAACTGGCTCGACGTGAGCGCGAGAGGTGCGGCCGTGGCACCCGTGCTTGCCTGGCGTGCGATGTATTCGGCGGTGAGAGGAACGTGAATCGGGAGTCGGAAGGATCCCCCTTCGATCCACGCGGAGTCCTCGGCCGCGAGGGTGAACGTTTCGCTGTAGCGACCGGGAGTCAACGGGGCGCGTAGCTCGAACTTGAAAGTTCCGATGCTCCCCGGCTTCACCTCGCTTTCTTGCAATCGAACGGCCTGACTTGTTGCAGGCCACAGAGCCGTACGAAACGGGCTTTGTCGTTCTTTGGTGCCCTCGGTGGCGTACACCGACACGTAGGCTGCGCCGTCACGCTTCCATATTTCACGTCCAATGTTCTTGAATTGAGCCGTCACGAAGACGTTGTTATCGACATCGATCTGCCACTCGGAACCGCCCAAAGTCACAAGCTCCGCTTTCCAGCGGCCATCGCCCGTGGGTTGCAAGACAGGAGTCGCCGGTGCAGGTGCGGCCGTAGGTACCGTGGCAGTTGTTATAGGGGTGGGTGACGCGACGCTGTCGGTCACCGTGAGATCAAACCCGAAACGGCTTCCAGACATCCGCGTAAAATTTTCTGCCACGAGCACGAACTCTGCATGATACGTCCCAGCCTTGTCAGGCGCACGAACGGGGATCGCAAATTTCACTTCTCCTTTTGATGAAATGCTTGTTGGAACTTTGGCCACGCGATCCCCCGTTTCCCAGCCGGATCCGGAGATGACGGATGTCGTTTCAATCTTCCGAAGCGGATCGTAGTGATACAAAGAAACGAACTGGGTGCCATCTCGCAACCAAGA
>CAYGDS010000035.1:0-8581 GCA_964348595.1 uncultured Gammaproteobacteria bacterium
TCCCGAACGCGACCATCTGCGTCATACTCTGCCACGGGGGCTATCCGGAGTCGGTTTCGCGCGACGAAACCATCCTCTTCCGGGATTCGCTGTCCAAGGATCCGCATGTCCAGCTCTTTCACTCTGGGACCAAGCGCGGCTCGCTTGGAGTGGCAGCGGGACTGCAGCCCGTGCACGTCGTCGTCACCAACGGTGGCCGGATCATCGGCGTCACCGCCAGTGGCGAGTCTATCGCGAAGGCTCGCGACCTCGCTTACAAGATGGTCGACCGCATCGACTTCCCCGGCAAGGCGTATCGCACCGACATCGCTGCGGGTCTCTGACACAATCTCGCGCCCCAGCCCCGTGCCCGCCAGCATCTTCTGCGAAGAAGTTGTGGCGGGTTTACGGGGCGGGGCGCTTTTCGTTTCTATAACAAAAACGACTCCGCACAGGGAGTCGTTTTTGTTGGTAGCCCCAAGGGGAATCGAACCCCTCTTAACGGCTTGAAAAGCCGCTGTCCTAACCGATAGACGATGGGGCCGCGATGGTCTAGCGGCGTCAAAGATAACGATTTTTCGGTCCCAAGTCAAGCCTGAACCTGCTACACTGAGCGAGAACTATGCCCCGTTTATCCCTCGAAATTCAACACGAGCCCTTTTGGACGATGTCGAAAGATCTCGCGCTCAGCACCCTCGAGAGCACGCGCGATGGGCTCACGACCGCCGAGGTGAAAAAACGGCAGGCGCTCTTTGGCCCGAACGCAATCACGGAGCGACATCGTTTGAATGCGTTGCGCATCTTTTTTTCACAATTCAAGAGCCCGCTTATTCTCATGCTCGTCGCCGCGACGGTGATCACCCTCGTGCTCCAAGAATGGCTCGATGCAAGTGTACTCGCGGCCACAATCTTCGCGAATGCGGGTTTGGGATTCTGGCAGGAGAATAAGGCAGAGACCGTGCTCGAAAATCTCAAGAGCTACATCCGTACACGCACGCGTGTTCGACGTTCGGGTCGTGAGCAGGAAATCAATGCCACCGAGCTCGTACCAGGAGATGTCATTCGGATCGCCCAAGGGGACCGCGTGCCAGCCGATGGTCGCATCTTGTTTGAGCAAGCGTTTCAAACCGATGAGTCCGTGATCACCGGAGAGTCGCTCCCCGTCGACAAGCATACGGAACCGGTTGCACGAACGGCCGCGCTCGGAGACCGAAACGGCATGGTGCTGAGCGGCACGCTCGCCGTCCAAGGGCTAGCCGATGTCCTTGTGACAGCCACTAATGATTTCACTGAATTCGGCCGCATTGCCTCTATGGTTTCCGAGCGGGAGCTGGAGACCACGCCCCTGCAAAAAATCGTATCCAAATTTGCCACAAGGGCCAGCATCGGCCTGGGGATATTGACGCTCATCCTTTTCACGATCGGGCTGCTCTCGGGCGCGGATCCCTTTGCCATGTTTTTCATCGCCGTGGCCGTCGCGGTTTCCGCGGTGCCCGAGGGCCTGCCGATCTCCCTCACCGTAATCTTGGCCGTCGGCGTCGAACGCCTGGCTAAAAAGAACGGCGTCGTGCGCAAACTCATGGCGGCGGAGACGCTCGGGTCAACCTCACTCATCCTCACGGATAAAACTGGCACGCTTACCAAGGCGGAGATGCGACTCACCGATGTGATCCCCTACGGAAACGGCACAGGGGCCGAGGAATATCTGCTGGTCGGTGCGCTCCTCAACACGGATGTGGCCATCGAGAATCCGGAGCAGGATCCTTCCAAGTGGATCCTCGCCGGGCGCGCCATGGAGTCGGCATTGGTGCGCGACGCGGCCAGTCGCGGCATTCGCCTGCCGGATGTCCTGCGTGGGGTACGTATTTCAGACCGGTTACCCTTCAACTCGCGACAAAAGTACTCGGCCGTCGTTGTCGAAGAAAAAGGCTCGCGTCATCTGTTCGTGCTCGGCGCGCCCGAGATCCTTCTTGGCCTTTGCACGCTCCCCACGACGGAGGCGGAACGCCTGCGCGCCGAGATCGAACGTCGCGCGCGTACGGGAGAGCGACTCCTTGGTCTTGCCGAGTCATCGGTCGACCCAAACTTCACGTGCAAATCCGGCACGCGGCTGTGCGATCTCTCGTTCAAGGGGCTCCTCGCGCTACGGGATCCCATTCGCCCAGGCGTAAAGGAGGCAATAACCCGAATTGCAGCCACGGGCGTACGCACCGTCGTCGTGACGGGCGATCACCAAGGGACGGCGGAATCAGTCGCGCGTGAGGTTGGGATCCTCGATGGCAAGGGCACGGTCATGACTGGCGCGGAACTCGACACGCTTCCAGAGGGAGAGCTCCTCAAACGATTGGATCATATTCGCGTCTTCGCACGCATGACGCCGGAACATAAGTTGCGACTCACCAACCTCTACAAATCCAAGGGCGAGGTCGTGGCGGTCACCGGCGACGGCGTGAACGATGCTCCGGCGCTCAAGGCCGCAGACGTTGGCGTCGCCGTCGGTACAGGCACGGAGGCCGCAAAAGGCGCCGCAGACCTCGTGATTCTCGATGATGATTTTGAAACCATCGTTATCGCGATCGAAGAAGGTCGACGCATCCTCCAAAACATGCGCAAGGCCATCGTCTATCTCCTTTCAAACGCCTTCAGCGAACTTGTGTTGATCGGCGGCTCACTCCTCATGGGCATTCCTCTCCCGCTCACGGCGATCCAAATATTGTACGTCAATTTCTTCTCCGACAGTTTCCCGGCCATCGGCCTTGCGTTCGAAGCATCAACTTCCGATGACGTGGCGAAGCCGACTTCGGTCAAGCGCCTACTCGACCATCAGATGCGGTTTCTCATTGTGATCGTCGGCGGCGCGCTCAGCGTCTCGCTTTTCATCCTCTATGCCTTCCTTCTCTCGCAAGGATACGCCCCCGAACTTGTCCGCACCTTCATCTTCGCCGCCTTCGGCACCTATGCCCTCTTCGCCGCGTTTGCGGTACGAAGCCTGCAGACATCAACGTGGCTATCAAATCCCTTCTCGAATCCCTTCCTTTTTGCGGGCGTTGCCATCGGCGTCGTCCTCATGATGGGTGCTATTTACTTCCCACCTCTGCAGATGATTCTCGGCACCATAGCCCTACCGTGGCCATGGCTCGTTGGCGTCTTTGCCATTGCCGCTCTGAACATGATCGGCATCGAACTTGGGAAGAAACTGTATCGTGGTGCTCAAGCATAGATGCATGGGCTGTATGAGGTATTGTGGTGCGTAACGAAAAACGCTCCGACACATATCGGGGCGTTTGAGTTTCAGAGTATGTATCACGTCGTAAGCGTGTAGCGCATGACCTGCGTGTTCGGCCGCATGGTGATGATCTTGAACGCAGCGAACGCTCGGATCACGAGGTACGCGGGGTCGATCTCGAACCAGCGTGCGGCGAAGTTCGGCGCCATCGGATACTTGTGATGGTTGTTCTGAAAGAGCTCCCCCATGGTGAGCATGTCGAATGGGAGCGTGTTGCGCGACACGTCGTCAGTCGCGAAGGTGCGGTAGCCGTAGCGATGCCCGCACCAGTTCACGATGGCCCCATGAAGCGGCCCCATGAGGTAGTGGATGGGAAGGAGGAGGAACTGCCACCACTCCGTCGCGAACTCGATGTAGAACAGCGTGTAGAGCGCACCCCATGCAAGTCGCGAGGGCCATCCTTGGCTCACGCGATCGAGCCCTGGCATCTCGGGAAGATCTCCAAGGAATCGCGGCTCGACCTCGGCCTCGCGGCTCGCGATAGCGTTGTAGAGCACGGCCGTGCGCCACATCATGGTGCCGACATTGCCCGAGTGCCGCGGCGAATGCGGGTCCTGCGGCGTGTCGCTGTAGGCGTGGTGCATCCGGTGCAAGATGGCGTAGGCGCGCGGCACGAGGAACGACGAGCCCTGGCACACGAAGGTGAGTACGTAGAAGAACTTCTCCCACCCGCGGCTCATCGTGAACATCCTGTGCGCGGCGTAGCGATGATGGAAAAACGTCTGGCAGAAGATCGTCGAGACGTAGTGCGCAATGAAGAACACGGCGATGGCCATGGGTCTTCTCCTGTTGGTAACGAGCGAGGCGAAGTTAGCTTAGGTTGTGAGGCTCTGGCCGTCAAAAGACGGTTTACGGGCTTGCCCTTGACAAAACGGCCATAATATGGTATTCTCGGCCGTTGCTCTTTCACTTCATCCCCGCGCCATTGGAGGTCACCGTGTCGGAACTGCAAGAATTCATCAGAAACTACCCGAGCATCGTCATGGACGGCATCCGCATGGTCGTGGGCGTCCCCCGGCGATTCGATCTGCGCGTCGATCACGACTGGGATGCGCGCCACAAAGCGGCTGGCGGAGGCCATCGCCTTCCGATCGGTCGCGACAGCAGCCACTTCCCTGTCCGCAAATCGCAGCCCCAGCCGCCGCTCAAGACCATCCATCTCATGCTGCGCGATGAACGTGGCGGCCGGTCGCATCTCAGAATCTCGATCAACCTCGAGACGCGCCGCATCGACGAGAGCTATACGAGCATGTCGCTCTTCGGCCGAGTGTACCTCGGCTCCGCGGGCATCGGCGTCGCGCTGTTCTCGGCACCCGTCGTCCTGCCACTCCTGCCTGTCCTGCTCGTGACGGGCGGCGTCTACCTCGCGCTCGAGAAGAAGCGCGGCATGTCGCGTCACGGCTGGACGTTGCTCGACGCGCTCAAGGGCCAGCTCGACGCCGAGATCGAAGCGCTTCTCACGGAAGCTCTGCGCAACACCTGGAAGGACGACCAGGAACGGGCCCGCATCGAGATGGAAGAAGTCATCGCGACCATGGACGCGAAGCCCTGACCCAGCAGTCCCGAACTGAAGCCGCCCCGCAATTCTGCGCGGGCGGCGTTTCGTTTACTTTCGACGGCCCTTCCCTCTCACGACACGCACTCGATGCGTTTTTGAACCCGGTTGGTGGACTCCCACGCGATAGGCCGCCGGAAGCGCAGTCACATTCCCGCGCTCGATCGCGTACTGAGGGTAATACGGTAAGCGGCCGATCCCGCGGAATACTTGTTGAGGATTCTTAAACGCCAGCCGCTCTGCCAAGAACAAATTCGTATCGATGTCATACAAGAGTCTGAGTACTTGATAACAGGACACGATGAGGATGCTGGCGACAAGTGTCGAGAGAAGCTCGCCCTCCCGAAGAACAAGGGAGAGGACGCTGATCATCATCGCTAAAGTGACAAGGATGAGCCAATGTCGTCCTCCGACCACCGTCTGAGTGGCCACCATAATTTCCTGATGAATCTCAAACAAGCCTGTTTTTATGCCATGCAAGTTCCCGAACAAGGACTCGTGCCCTCTCGGCTCTGGACGGAGGCGATCAGTCTGATCGATAACGTCACGAAACTCGTCCTCGGTTGCCTCGGCATAGTTCAGAAGGTCATAGTCGAGTGTCGCAATCATGTACCGGTCGATAGCTTCAGCGAGCTTCGGCGCCTGAGACGGAGAGGTCAGCCGCGCAAGCCCGTACAAAGAGACAAATCTGGCGTTGGATTGCGAAATGAGTAATTGAAGCCGAAAATAGTTTGTGGTTGCACCAGCGATAAAAAATCCAACGAGGATGGAGAAGAGAATCGATACAACTGTCAAGGTCGTACCGACGTCAAAACCAAGCGTGAATCTCGGCAGAAAAAACGGAAGCGTAAAAAGAGCCAGAGTGATGAAAATACTGACGATCCTCGCACGATCAAAACGCTTCATGCGTTTATTATAACACGTGGTTGACGTTCGTACCTACGCCTTCTTCCTCCACTCCTCGATTTTTTTATGATCCCCCGAGAGCAGCACTCCCGGCACCTTCCATCCTTTCGCCTTTTGCGGTTTACGGTTTGCGGATGCTTGCGGATAGTAAATTTCCGGTCTCGTATACTGCGCAAAACTCCCATGCACTTCCTCAAGCGATTCGCCTTTACCGAGTACGCCCGGACGATGTCGGGCAACCGCGTCCGCCATCACCATGGCCGCAAGCTCCCCGCCCGTGAGCACGTACGGTCCGATGGACAATTCCTCATCAGCCAGGTGATCGACCACGCGTTGGTCGATGCCCTCGTAGCGGCCGCACAGAAACACGAGCCGATTGTACTTCGATAATCGCACAGCATCTTCCTGGGTAAACATTTTCCCCCTGGCCGACGTGACGATCACGCGCGTCTTCTTCGCGGCCGCCGTTTTCTTCCCGTCTTTCGTGCGCAATTTGAGGTTGATCAAAGCCTCATGAAACGGCGCGACTTTCATGACCATACCCGGCCCTCCCCCGAACGGCTTGTCATCGACGGTGTTGTGACGATCATGCGTCCATTTGCGCAGCTGATGGACATGGATCGTGAGGGGCGCATGACCATGCGCCGGTACGCGTTGCGCGCGTCCCAACATCGAACCTCGCACATACGGCTCAACCATCTCGGGAAAGATGGTGAGGATGTCGATGCGTAACGGCTTGCCCATAACGCATAATTCATAACACATAACGTCGGATATGTCACGACAAAACCCGCTTTCGCGGGCTTGACGTTATGCGCTACGCGTTACGCGTTACGCATTTAGATTCCCAAGTCCGAAAGGTCCGCATCCGACACCAACCCCGAGGCTCCATGCGAGCGCGGTTCATGCGATGCACGCGGTTCACGCGACTCGGTGGCTGGCATGCTCGCCTTCTTCTCCTGATGCTGACGACGCATCTCTTCCGGCTCGTAGATCACCATGCTCACGCGGGCGTTGTCTTTGGCGCCAACGATCTTAAGCAAAATGCGAAGTGCGCGGGCAGTCTGGCCCTGGCGTCCGATGATGTACCCCATGTCCTCGGGGTTCACGTGCAAAGTGATCTTGACTCCGCGATCATCGATCTCGCGGTCGGTTTTTACGTCTTCCGGGTGGTTGACGAGCGATTTAACAACGTACTCAAGAAACTCCTGATCCTTAAACTTCTCGGCCATATCGACGATTGCATCCCGTTTAGCGGGATATCTCAAGTGTTAAATGCCCATCGGGCTCCCCCCAGAATACCATTTTTTGGATCAGAAATCAACGTTCCGACGTTTTGTCGCTATCTTGACGCTTTTTCCCAGATCCCCTACCCTATCGCCCATGCTCTCGGCTCTTCCTCTGGCGGGGATGATCCCTTGGTAGCCCATGGTTAGGCTACTCACTACTCACTACTCACTATTCTCTCATGCTTACTATCCGTTTGACCCGCGTTGGAAAGACCAAGCAACCGCAGTATCGCCTCATCGTGAGCGAGAAGCAGCGCGACCCGTGGGGCAAGGCCCTCGAGATCCTCGGCACCTACGAACCACGTCGCACGCCAGCCTTCATCAAATTCAACACCGAGCGTATCCAATATTGGATCAGCAAGGGCTCGCAAGTCTCCGACACGGTTTGGAACTTGTTCCTCGACCAGGGCATCGTCAAAGGCGACAAGCGCAAAGTGACGACGCTCAGCAAGACGCGCCGCGAGAAGCTCGCCAAGGAAGCAGCGGAAGCCAAAGGAAAAGAGAAGGCTCCCGAGGCACCCGCCGCAGCAGAAACCCCAGCGGCATAAGCCAACACCTCACCCGCCTACGGCAAAGGGTGAGGTGTTTTTGTCTGGCGTTATGCGCTATGCGTTACGCGCTACGCCTTCTTTCTCAGTTTCTCCACATCCTCCACCTTCACCGACAGTAGCTGCGACACCCCATCATCACCCATGGTCACGCCATAGAGCACATGCGCTTGCATCATGGTCGCGCGATTGTGCGTGACGACGATAAACTGTGTGCGCTCGGCGAGCGAGTCGATGATCTCGGCAAATTTGCGCGAGTTGCTCTCGTCGAGCGCGGCGTCGACTTCGTCGAGCACGACGAACGGGCTCGGGTTGGTCGCCATGATGGCGCAGATGAGTGCGATGGATGTAAGCGCGCGCTCGCCGCCCGAGAGGAGCGCGATGGATTTTGCGCGCTTGCCCGGCGGCGTCGCGAGAATCTCGATTCCGGCGACAGTGTCCTCCGGGACTTCTTCGATCGCATTCCCCTCATCGTCGACCTCGGGCTCGGGAGCGAGCTCGGCGAGACTCGCGTCGCCGCCGGCAAACAGCTGCTTGAAATACTTGCCGAATTCACGGTTCAAATCTTTGAAAGCCTTGGCGCTCCGCTCACGGATGGTGGTATCGAGTTCTTCAACCACGGTGTCGAGTGCTGTGAGCCCCGCCCGCAAATCCTCGACCTGTTTGGTGAGGAAATCGAAACGCGCTTTGGTCTCGTCGTGTTCCTTGAGGGTCTCGGGATCGATCCCGCCAATCCATTCAATCTGGCTCCGGAGTTTCTGTAATTTCGCCGGCGCATTAGGCGGAAGTTCGATGCCGGACGATGATGTTGCAAGCGCTTCAAGCTCAGATTCGAGTGTCGGCGCCTGAAGTCGTAGGTCCGCGAGGAACGTCTCGCGCCGCGTTTCGACACGCGCCACCTCGACCGCGAGCTCGGAGGCGCGGCGCTCTGCCACCTGGGCATCACCTCGCTTTTGCGTCAGCTTGTGCTGCGTTTCAAAAATGTGGCGTCGCTTGCCCTCTTCACCCTTGTTCCACT
>CAYGDS010000036.1:0-8505 GCA_964348595.1 uncultured Gammaproteobacteria bacterium
GCTCACGCGTTCGGCTCAAGAGGGCCGCGTACTCTCGCTCGACGTCAACCGCAAGGCCTTAGACGCGGCCGGCGAGACCCTCGCGTCGTACGGCGATCGCTGGAAGGGCGTAGAAGCAAACTTTCGTCATCTGGCTCAGGTCGCCGATGAGGAGGGAATGCTCACGCTCGACGGCATCCTCCTCGACGTCGGTGTCTCATCCGACGAGCTCGAAGATCCTGACAGCGGCCTATCGTTCAAGATCGACGGACCGCTCGACATGCGTCTCGGTCCCAAGTCCAACGACGATGGACTCACCGCTGCAGAGATCATCAACTCCTGGTCGTACGAAGATCTGGAAAAGATGATCCGCATCTTTGGGGAAGAGAAGTTCTCTCGGCGCATCGCATCTAAAATCGTCGAGACACGGCGCTCCGCTCGTATCATTCGCACGCTTGATCTCGTCACGGTCATTCGGAACGCCGTCCCCGGTGACTACGAGGGCGGTCGCATCCACCCTGCCACACGCACGTTCCAAGCGCTGCGCATTACCGTCAACGATGAACTGGAGGCGCTGAAAGACGCGATCGGCGGTGCCCGTCAGGTCCTGCGCGAGGGAGGTGTCCTCGCCGTCATCAGCTTTCACTCGTTGGAAGATCGGATCGTCAAACTCGCGTTCGCTGACGATAAAGCATGGGATCCGATCACACCGAAACCCATGGTTGCATCAGACGAAGAACAAGTGCGCAACCCCAGAAGTCGCAGTGCCAAAATGCGCGCCGCTCGCAAAGTGTAAACCGTAAAGTCAAACAACAAACAATACCAAAAAATCTATGTCACGCGCATACGCCATGGCTCTCCGGAGCCCACACATTTCCCTCGGTTTGCCGGTCCACGTTGGCCGCAAGTTTGAGGTGGCTGCGCGCCGGACATGGATTGGCGTCATGCTCCTTGTCACACTCAGCTGCATGGGGGTGTATCTGTTTCAGGTGAATCGTGCGGCATCAAAGGGGTTCACCTTGCGCACGCTTGAGAAACAACTTGATCAACTCACCACCGAAGTCGAGGCGCTCGAAAATCAAAGTGCCCGCCAGCAGTCGCTCTCATCGATCGAGGTTCGTGTGCGCGACATGGGATACGTTCCTGTCGACCGCATGGAGTTCGTCGATATCCCGCATGGCTTTGCCGTCGCCAACGTGTTGCCTTCCGACCCGTGATCCCGTCGCCGGATCAGAGGCCAGGATGTAACAGGAAAAGATCCTCCCGCGTAGCGCGTAGGGAGGATCTTTGTTACGTGATCGGGAGGCTCATGGTGTATCATGATGGTAATGGCCACGTTCCTGAGCCAGTTCATGCGATATCTCACCGTCGACTTCTTCGGGAGTTTTTTGGCATTCCCGGTGTGGTGGTATGGTCGCGGTTTTATCGACATGCTCTCGCTCGTAGGCCGCATGCTGCTCTTCCGCATCAAGAGCTATAACCTCGTGCTGTGGATCAAAAATATTTTGGTGCCCATGTATGGCCAATACGACATCGCTGGACGACTCGTCAGCCTGTTCATGCGTATCGTTGTCTTGATCGGTCGATGCATCGCGCTCGCCGTTGAAACGCTCGCGTACGTCGTGTTCCTCATCGTATGGCTCATGGCGCCGCTCGTCGCCATCGTAGGGATCGCCTGGAATCTGACGGCGGCATTCTGATCTATGGAAGTATCGTCTACACGTTTCGAACCCTGTCCCGTGTGCGGCGGTGATGGGCGTGCTTCGCTCCAATGTCACACATGTCATGGAGCGGGCGTCGTGATGTACGGCGAGGACGGTCCGCTCATGTGGGCCCCATTGCTTGAGACGGGGCTCTTTGCGTTTCGTCATTTTCGTCGGCATGCGAACGCGATCTTTCATATCGCGCTCGCTCTTTGTGCAATCGGCGCCGTTGGGTTCTCGGTTTTTCTCCTTTCTTTTGAGCCAAATGCGCTCGTCCCATTTTTACAATTTACGATACCGCATGCGGGAGTCCTGTGGTTTTGGATCGCCGTTCTCGTCCTCTGTTTTCTCGTGTTCCGCATCCGTCAGTTCTCCGACACCGTCACACCGCTGCCCAATTGGGGACGCACACGACGCGAGCTCGTGGCGTGGCAGGCCACAGCCTCGAAACGTACGAACGCGAAAGACATCAGCCCGCATTTTCTCGATTCGGCCTGGGCCATTATCGAATCTGCGTTTGGGCTCACCTCGCGCATTGAGCGCACCGAAGTCGATGCGACGCACCTCTTCGCGGCGGCACTCTCGAGTTCCGCTGGGGGGATTTTTCTCACGCGTCTCGGATTGGATTTTGAAAAGATCAAAGACCCGCTTGCCGAGTTACTTCGTTCCGGTCAGGCCGGGCAGCCCACTGTTCTATCCAGGCAAGGAAAGGAAGTGTTCCTTAGCGCCTACCGATATGCTCGATCGGCAGACCGTCGTGCCGTCGGACCTGTTGAAATATTTCTCGCCGCGTTCGAGGCAGAGCCGCGTCTACAAGATATGCTCGACGCGGCTGGGTTCCCCCCGACCCATGTCCGTCACGCCGCAGAATGGATCCGTATCCAAGAAGGACTCAAGGAGCAACACGATCGATTCGTGACGCTCGCGATGCTCAAGCCGAACACGGCGATGAATCGAACCATGACCGCACGGCCGACACCATTGCTCGATCGTTTTAGCGAAGACCTCACGCGTCTCGCCCGCGCCGGCTATCTCGCGCCACTCATCGGCCGGAAGCGCGAGATGGATGAATTGCTTCGCGCCATCGAAAGCGGACGACGCTCCGTCGTTCTCGTTGGCGATTCCGGCGTTGGCAAGCAAGCGCTTATCGAAGGTCTGGCGCGAAACATGGTCATCGAAGACGTTCCGCCGGAATTATTCGACAAGCGCCTCGTCTCCGTCGGCATGGCCCAGCTCGTGGGTGCAGGGGACGTCACGCAGGCGAATCAACGGCTCCTCGCGTTGCTCCGAGAAGTTTCATTTGCCGGCAATATCATTCTCGTGATGGAAGGGGTGGAGGCGCTCGCGGGCGCCGGTGCAGGGGGAGTGATGGATCTTGCGGAGGCGCTCGCGTCCGAGCTCAACAAGGGCTATTTCATCGTCATTGCGACGACAACGCCGGGAGCTTGGACGGGACATCTCGAGCGACGCAGTCTCGGAACCAAGCTCGTGAAAGTCCTCATCCCTGAGCTCCCAGCGGAAGACGCGATCCGCGTGCTCATGGCGCGCAGCGGACAGATCGAATATCAAAATAACGTATTCTTTACCTTTGCAGCGATCGAGAAGGCCGTCTCCCTCGCCGGTCGCTACCTGCGCGATCTCAAACTCCCGGAGAGCGCCATGGGCGTGATCCAAGAGGCGGCGGTTCTCGTTCGGCGTGAAAAAGGGGAGCATGCGATGGTCGTCGCCGAGGACGTGGCGCGTGTCATTCACGACAAGACGAATATCCCCGTCGAGGCCGTCACAACGGATGAGGTGAGCAAGCTCCTCGCACTCGAAGATCGCATGCATGGCCGCGTCATCGGCCAGGACGAAGCCGTGACGGCCGTGGCGCAGGCGCTACGTCGCGCGCGAGCGGAAATCCGTGCGGGCAATCGTCCGATTGCCAACTTCTTGTTCCTCGGTCCGACGGGGGTCGGTAAAACCGAGCTCGCGAAAACGCTCGCGGCGGAATATTTTGGAAACGAAAACGCTATGGTCAGGCTCGACATGTCGGAATATCAAAACCCGAATTCTGTCGGTCGTATGATCGGCGAGCCGGGCGACGAACGCGGCGGTTTGCTCACCGAGGCCGTGCGCCGAAGTCCGTTTACCGTCGTTCTACTCGACGAGCTGGAAAAGGCCCATCCGGATATTCTCACCCTGTTCCTCCAAGTCATGGACGACGGACGTCTGACGGATGGTGTTGGTCGTACGATCGATTTCACGAATGTCGTCGTGATCGCAACGTCGAACGCCGGAACAGCTTACATCCAAGAGCAGGTGACTGCGGGCACGTCAATGGAGCGCATCAAAACAGCCCTGCTAGAACAGCAGCTCAAAGGTATCTTCCGCCCGGAATTCCTCAATCGATTCGACGCGATCATCGTTTTCAAACCGCTCACGCTCGATGATGTCACACAAATTGCCTGGCTCATGTTGAACGCCATAGGGAAGCGGCTGGGTGAGAAAGGAATCCAATTTCGCGCCGAGGACGCCGCGGTGGAATCGCTTGCGCAGGCTGGATTCGATCCGTTGTTTGGTGCTCGCCCGCTGCGACGCGTCATTCAAGAACGCGTAGAAAATCAATTAGCCGATCTTATATTGCGGAATGCCGTGGCACGCCGACAAACCGTTGTCCTCGGCGACGATGGAAACCTGCACGTCGAATAAAAAAACCGGCGTCACGTGCGAGATGACCCCGGTCTAGTCCCGAACAATCTTGATCTCGCTATCTTCATCCGCCATGAGCTTGGCGGCCTGCTGCAAGAGCTCAGTGAGCGTGTTGTAATCGTACGCTTCGAAAGCGCCGAGCACGTCGTGATCGGCGAATGCTCCTTCATCCACTGCCCGCTCTGCTGTAAGGTGAACGATGATGAGGGCGTTGTCGCCGTAGACGATACGGACCTGATCCAATCGTTCATCGAGATCCGTGAATTCGTCGAGGGCGATGATCACGATGTCGAACGGGGATGGATTGGGTCGGAGCGGCAGAGCGTCGCAGCGCTCGACCGTGGACCTTTGCCAAAGGTACTGTTTGCCGCCGATGAAACGGGCCACCGCCTCGCCTTGTGACGGATTATGCTCGTTGACGACGACGATGCGAATGAACGTTCCTTGCGGCGGTGGCGCCGTGGAACGATCGTGGATATCGTTCTCCATGGAGCCTCCGATGGAACTGGATCACGCGCGGGCGGTTTTGTCAATCATGTGAGACATTGTCGTCACGACATTTTTGCCCTAGGATAGCCACGAATGTCAGTTGATCAAACCAACGTCCTGCTCTTCGGCGGGATCGCGACCATCGCCTCATACGTGATCGCTTTTTTTTCGCGTCACTTCGCCCGACGTTTCAACGCTGTTGATCAGCCGACCGGCGGTCGTAAGATTCATGAGCGTCCAATCCCTCTGTTTGGCGGACTTGGGATCGGGCTCGTCATGATCGTGTGCGTGCTAACTGTCGTTTCCTTTTCGATATCTTACGGACGAAATATTTCATCCGAGCAGCTCATCGGATTTGTCGTGGGCGCTGGCATCCTGGTGATCGGCGGCTTGCTTGATGATCTCTTTGATCTCAATCCGCGTGTCCAAATTATTTTTCCCATTTTTGCGTCAATATCTGTTGTTCTCAGCGGTACGAACGTCGACTTCATAACCAATTGGACGGGTGGAGCGCCAATCTCGCTTGGATGGGTCAGTGGTCCGATCACTTTTGCCTGGCTCCTGCTCGTGACCTACGCCATGAAGTTCTTGGACGGTCTCGACGGGCTCGTGACGGGACAAACCATCATTGGCGCTTCGCTCCTCGTCTTGTTGTCCCTCGCAACGCCTTACTATCATCCGACCGTCGCTGTGCTCGCGGCTATCGTCGCGGGAGCATATCTCGGTTTTCTACCCCACAATTTCCATCCAGCGAAACAGTTTCTTGGTGAATCAGGGAGCACGCTCGCCGGTTTCGCCCTCGGGTTTCTGTCGATCATCGGTGGAGCAAAGCTCGCCACCGGCCTCATGGCCCTGGGCTTTCCGTTGGTTGACGCGAGCGTCGTTATCCTCGGTCGCCTCGCCCATGGGCGTTCTCCCTTTCGCGGTGACAATACGCATCTGCACTTCAAGCTCCTGCGCTCGGGTCTCAGTCAGCGCAAAACCGTGCTTCTGCTCTGGGCGCTATCCTTGGGTTTCGGTATCGCTGCTTTTGGTCTTCAGACGAAGGGAAAGATCATCCTCCTGCTCGTCCTCGCTCTTGTGACGGCGGTTGCGTCGTACACAATGAGCGATGAACGACGAGCGATGAACGTCAAACCATGAACGATGAACGTATAACGAAACACTATGTCACCACATATCCGACTGCTCATCCTCGTACTTGCTGCTGCAGGCCTCGCCTGGTTGACTCTGCAGGGTTTTGGCTTCGTTCGAGAGATCAGGAGCGTGTTTGAACCAGGAACGCGCTGGTCGTTTCAATATGGCTCAGAGGAGGGGACGTGCATTACCTCGTTTCGTGAGGATGCGACGATCGATCTTAACGGCAAGGAGATAGCACTCGAGATTGCGCAAACCGATACTGCAAGAACTAGGGGGTTGAGCGGACGCTCCTGTATGCCCGACGACGTAGGGATGTTATTTGTGTTCGAAGAGCTCGACATCTATCCGTTCTGGATGATCGACATGAAGTTCCCACTCGACATGATTTGGATCAGCCGCGGTGTCGTCGTGGAGATCGCGCGTGATATTCCGCCACCCACACGATCCGACGGCATTCCGGTTACGCATGTGCCGAAAGTCGAGGCCGACATGGTTCTCGAGCTTACAGCCGGGGGTGCCGATCGCTACGGCCTGTTGGTCGGGATGGCCGTTCCCGGGCTCGTACAGCCGATTCCGCAGGTCCATTGACACAAAAAGCCGGTTTCCGTATACTACCGCCAATCTCAAATCCTATGTTTGCTGTAATCAAAACCGGCGGGAAGCAATATCTCGTCAATGAAGGTCAGACCCTGCACGTCGAAAAGCTCGATCTTGAGCCAGGTTCGCACGTGGAATTGGACGTCTTGCTCGTCGCCGACGGGGACAAAGTGGAGCTCGGCGCCCCGACGCTCGCGAAGAAAATCAAGGCAGAAGTGCTCGCGCACGGCCGTGCCAAAAAGGTAGACGTCGTGCACTACAAAGCGAAGAGCCGCTACTCCAAGCGCTCCGGACATCGTCAGCCGTTTACGTCGGTCAAGATCGGGAAGATCGCGTAAGAAAAAACTCCCTGAGGGGAGTTTTTTCTTATTCAGCTTCTACGAATTTTGTGGGGATGTAGCCATTGCGGATCTCGTAGATGAACCAGATGAGATAGGGAATAAATACCGCCATGACGAGTGACCAACCGAGTTCTAATCCGACAAACGAGAGCAGGAAGTAGTAGGCAGACATGATAAATTCCGTTTTGGCGTAAAAACGGAGCTCGCTTTCGTCACGTCGTTCCGTGTGGATGAAGATGGCGGTAAAGGCGAAGCACGCATCAAGCAAGAAGAACGCAGATGTGAGTAGGAGGAAGACGGTAGGGTTGTCGATGTGGCTGGGCCAAATAAAGAACACAAACATGACCAGAGTGATCAGATAAAAGTCGATAAGATAATGTTTTGGCAGCTGGTGGAATGTTCGCGTCGACCACCAGTAATCAACCATGATGAGTGTCACGAATATCAAAAGAACTGTGCTCACACTCCATTCCGTGAATGCAGAGAATGCGTTAAACAGTGAAAACCCGATAAATAAATCAAGGGCCGTATCAAGAAATGGATGGTATTTGAATGGTTTCTTTTTTGCCATGCCAACATTCTATCATACTCATGATGCCTTTCTGTTTTGGAGAGCGTCAGCCAGCGTGTGCGCATCGGCGTACTCGAGTGCCGCTCCGGTCGGGAGACCGCGGGCGAGTCGGGTGATTTTGATCGGGAGCTTTTCTAACCGTTTCGTGAGATAGAGGGCCGATGTGTCACCCTGAATATCTGCGTCCAGTGCGAGGATGACCTCTACGATCCCAGATCCTGGATCCTTGATCCTTGATTCAAGCGGCGCTATGCGGAGGGTCTCTGGGGTGCGGCCCTCGATCGGATCGATCGTCCCGCCGAGGACATGGTACAGGCCCTTGAACGCGCCGGTGTCCTCGATGGCGCCGACATCCTGGCTCGTTGCGACGACGCACAAGAGCGTCCGATCCCGGGTCATGTCGGCGCACATGGAGCAGGGCGAACGATCTGACCACCGTCCGCATGTTGTGCACACGGTCATCTGATCCGCTAACGTCGCGATCGATCGCGCAAAACGCTGGAGCACGTCCTTTGGTTGAGTCACGAGCCAGTACGCATAACGCAATGCCGCGCGCGGCCCGACGCCCGGTAGGCTGTCGAACGCCGCGGCGGCGTTGTGGATGGGATCGGGTGTGTTCATAGCCCTGTAGCCTGGTAGCCACTACTCACTACTTACTACTCACTACTTACTACTCACTATTTTTTAAGTGCATCCCCGAATTCGGCAGCAAGATCAAGACCGCCAGACTCTTTGATCTTGGAAGACATCACGCGTTGGATTTTTTTGATCGCATCATTTGCCGCTTCGCGTATGAGCCCTTCGAGCTTTGCTTTGTCGTCCATCGCCGTCGGGTCGATCGTTACCGATTGGATTTCTTGGGATCCGTTGATCACGATTTTGACCTTGCCCCAGCCGGAACTGCCTTCGGCGGATTCTTGCGCAAGCATGCTTTGGATATTCTTCGCGCGGTCCTTGAGGTCCTTGAATTGCTTGAGTTTGTTGAACATACGGG
>CAYGDS010000037.1:0-8487 GCA_964348595.1 uncultured Gammaproteobacteria bacterium
CTGTCGATCGGGTGCCTGCTCTGTTCGTGGAGTTTGCCCGTCCGTCTCGCTCAATGCCCAGTTTGCCTGGCGCACGTCAACGGGACGCATCCCGATCAACCCCAGAGTCATCGAAGAATGTAACGCGGCAGCGCCCGCCTCACCGAGTCCATGGGGGACACGCCCGGGCGGTGATCAGGTCTGTACGAACGCAGATGTCGTCGTCCGTTTCAATACACATTTGAATCCCGCGAGCGTTCGTGGCACGGGCGGGAGCGCCACGTTCTTGGTACGTCGGTGTACAGGGGGTGGGGAAGATCCGTGTACAGCAACGGAGACCGTGGCTCCGATCGTAGGTTACCCGCAGGTCGGAGATGCCGGCCCTGGCGATTACATTATCTTCCGACCGAATCTTCCTGGCGGCGAATGGGCAGGAGATGCCACCTATGAAGTGATCTTGCGTACGGGCATCACGTCCGGCATCGATGTACCCATGCTCGAGCGCTCTGCTTGTGGCGCGGGCAATGCGTATTGCTTCCGTTTCAAGACCCGCTTCCTCGGCGATGTGTGCGTCGTCGGTTCGGTGAACGTCTTGCCGGACCCATTTACAGCGCGCGACATTGATGAGCGGATCGATTACCGGGGCTTCCCACGCGCGGCCGACGACATGTGCGTGTCCTTGAACGGCTCGACCATGAATTGGACCTGGGCCACGGATGGCGATGGCCGCGCCTCCATCACGGAGAATCGTGGACCTCTTGGAAATATCCTCGATGTTCAGCAGGGTCACGCGATCGCGGAAACCGGTCCCTCACCTGTCCGCATCTACGGAGGCGTCAACCAGGTTTCCGGTCTCGTCCGGGGCTTCGCGAATCTCTTCATTCGTTTCCTCCCACCAAAGATCATCGCCTACGGACCAAACTGTGACGGTGCGTGTTTGAATGCCGCCATCTGGGCTCGGTTTAACACGTCGATGGACCCGAGCACGATCGGCAGAGAAGACATCGTGATCCAGCGCTGTGCCAACGAAAATTGTCGTTCCTTTAATCCGGTCGCTCCGCTCGATCTCTCGACGGCGCGTGTCGAGGTACGTGCGGCCCCAGGGTCAACCGATGCAAGTGTCTTAAACTATCTCGTGATTGAACCCACGACGGTTGTTGGAGGGAGACGTGTCACGATTTTGGAGCCAGGGCAATTTTACAAGGTGTTGCTAAAGGTTTGGCCTGGGAGGTTCTTGAGCCACAACGGGGTAGCGTTGACAGGCTTAAACGATAGTTCTGGATTCACCTGGACGTTCCGTATCAAGAGCGGGGATGATGCGCGTTGCTCGGTTGAACGCGTGGATGTGATCCCGCTAGAAAAAATCGAAACGGTCGTCGGTGCGCGTCAATCATTCGCGGCCCAACCAACCGCTGCACCGAGCGCCTGTAATGCCGATGGCGAGCCGCTCATCAGCGATCAGGACTTCGCTTGGACAAGTTCAGATACGAACGTCGCGAATTTCTTGAACGGCGATGGCGCCGGTCTGATCGACACGACGTTTGACCTCCCGCCCGGCTGCTCAGGCCGATGCACGGCCCTCGGCGCGGACGGCGTCGCTGGACGCACGGCTTCGTGCGGCAACTCGGTAATCGAAACAACAGACGGGTCCTACTGTCGCAACAACGAACTTACGAGCGCGTGTGTACCAGGGATGTCCGGATGTCGCACCATTCATGGACAAGCCTGTGTTCTCTTCACAGATTCGCGTGCGGGCGAAGAATGTGACGACGGCGTGTCGAATGGTCCTTCCGGGCGCTGCAGTGCGAATTGTCTTTGGAACCCAATGACGGGTGGGACATGTGTGAATGAGCGACTCGATATCGGTGAACAATGTGATCCGGCGGTGTGTTACACCCGAAGATGCCCCATTGGTGATCCCGGATGCCCGGCTCGTAGTTGTGCTCCAGGTATTCCTGGCTGCTCGGCGACCTGTCAGCTCGAAGGATCGAGCGCGGGGGGTTCGGTCTGTGGCAACGGCAGCATCGGAGACGGTGAGGCCTGTGACGACGGCAATCGCAGTGACGGTGACGGCTGTAGCTCGGACTGCTTGCACGAAGGATCATCCCCGGTGCGCGCCGTGTGTGGGAACGCTCGCATCGAAGGCGGAGAAACATGCGATCGTGTTGCCCCCTTCCTCCCGTGGCCGAATGCGGCCTGTGATGCCACCACGTGTCTCAAAACAGGTAACGATCCTTGCGATCCCGGTGAAACGGCATGTTGCGGGGACAGCACGGTCGACGCGGCGGAGGAATGTGACAACGGTCCGAGTATTCCAAATGACGGATGCAGCTCACGATGTCTCTATGAGGGCTCTTCCGCGAGTTACGGCGTCGCCTCCTTCTGCGGTGATGGCGTCCGCGGCATGGGAGAGCAATGTGAAGCGCTCGCAGGCGACGGGCTCACGGACGCGACCCAGCTCTCGGAGATTATCGGCTTGGCGGAGCCAGGCGCCGACGGACGGATGATATCCACGATCTCCGCGACCACCGAGGAAAAACGCGGCGAGGGCATTCATGGTCTCCAATGTGGATACACAGAGGAATCAGCGTGTACCACGCCAGGCACCGGTCTTACGAATAACGGCTGCTGCTCCGCACGTCCACGACTGATCGGTACGGTTCCGATGCATGACGAAACATCCGTCTGCCGTAACATCCTGATCTCAGGCACGTTCGATCTTACAATGGACCAGCAATCCATGGAGGGGAATTTCCTGGTTGCGAAGGAAGTCGCCGGAGATGCGTGTCCCGAGGGAACGCAACGCATCCAAGATTTTCCGTATACGGCGGATAGCGGCATTCGCGCATGGTTTGCGCGCGTGTGGGCGCAACTCGTCGCGCTCTTCACGGGACAGCCAGCGGAGGCCCAGGTGTGGTGCGTGGGTCAGGTGCGTGGGCGTGCCAACATCCTTCCAGAAGGGGACGGATCCAAGGTCAGCTTCACACTCGAGCGAGCCCTCGAAGCAAATACGCGCTACAAGGTAACCTTCCGTGGAGACCCGAATTTTGGTGACACGATCAAGCAAGGCGTTCGATCTGAACGCGGGGTCGTCGTCTCTGCCGATCCAGCCGCGGTCGCTCGCGGAGCCTTCACCTGGAGCTTCACTACGGGTGAGCGTGTGTGTGAAGTCTCCGAGGTACGTGTACGCGATACGGATCGCGTATCACCCGCACTTTTTACGAAAGCCAATACTTCGCATATCTACTCTGCGGAAGTCGTTACGCTGGAAGGGGGAAGAGTGGCGCCGATCTCTCCCGTCGCCGAGTACGAGTGGCGATGGCAGCCGTGGGATTCGTCGAAACCCGACGTGCTTGAAATCGTTCCGCTTGATGTTGGAGCACGTCCCGACGCGACCAATGTGCGCGCGCATGTGCGAAACGGTTCGTCATTCATCACGACGGGAATTCGTATCGAGCATGACGAAGCCAACGTACCCTCGTCCACCGGCCGTGTGGTGCGCTCAAGCCTGCTCTCCACCGTGCTCATTTGCGAAGAGCCTTGGCCGAGGCACGGCGTTGCCCCATTTGCGGATCGATCCGAGTCAGACTCGCTCCGGATCTACGCGCCTGCTTTTGCCGATGGCCCGGAATTCTACAATTTCTCCACGCTCTACTGTAAGGACGCGGGTGAGTCAGGGCCTCCAGAGGACTTGCCGAACATGAACGTCTCGGCCATTCTGCTCTCCGATCTTGACCGGAGCCTCGGCATTCTGCGCCAGTATCTTTTCACGTATGGCGAGGATGGCCCACGAGGCGACGGTATCGGAATTCGCATCCTCAAAAACCCGCTCCACCTCTCCGCCTCGGCGTGGTACACGTCCAAAGGTTTCATTGGCGAACCAGAAGCAACCACGATCGACGGATACGAATCGCTGCGCGATGGCAGCACGGTCTACATCGCTGGCACGAACGTCGCCGCGTCCACCCTTGGCCCGGTGTACTCCAACATTTACATCTTTTCGCATAATCCGGATGCGCAACCCGAGACGAAAAACATCTTCAACCAGCTCATTGAGAACCTCGTGTTGAACATCAACATCGAGAACAATGCGATGAACTCGTGTGTGATCGCACGCACGGATGAGCCGCTCCTCGTCGAGGGTCGCGTCGTCAAGTGCACCGCCGACTGGGAATGTGTTGAACAGAACCCTGCCGCCCGCTGCGCGAGCTTCAAGCCGAAGATTCAGCGCGATACGAAACGTATCGCGGATTTCCAGAGCATGACGGCGAGCCTTGAGCGTGCGTTCGAACAAAATCGAAAATACCCGGAGCTCGAAAGCGGTACCTTCCTACAGACCCTCACGAACAGCCGTTGGCCGAGCTGGCAATCTACGCTCGCTTCGCAGATCGGCGGGTCCGTCCCGTCTGACCCCGTGAACCGGTTCCTCACATGCGGGCGCTGTTCCGCAAGCGGCAAGCCGTGTACGGATGCAGCCAATTGTGGCACGGGAGAAACATGTGACGCGTTGCTCGGGGCCGAAGGAACCGATCCCGCCACGTGTTGGAACGAGCGCACAGGCCAGTACGTTTGCCCGATCCTCAACCCAGATGTCCCGCAATCCGTCTCGCGTATCTATCAGTATCGCTCCGTCGATGCCGGCGCACGATATGAGCTCTCGACCGAGCTCGAGGGCCCGGACGCAGGTCGCTACGTGCCCGCGCTACTGCAAGAGATCAAATCCTGCAGCAACGTCGATATCCTGTGCTCGTTTGATCGCGATTGCACGATACGCAACACAGCGGGGATCACCACCTCCGAGGGGAGATGTATCGACACCGCAGGCCGCTGGCGCTACGCCGGCGTGTGTTCCGGACGTGCCTTTGGATCCGACGACGTGTGTGGCAACGGCGTGGTGGGCCCAGATGAAGCCTGCGAAATCGGAGACACGCGGCCCACGTCTTGTACGCCGACCGGTGGGGCAGCCGGGTCCGGATCCAAGGTTCAGACGTGTCGTGACTGTCGCGAGTACGTTGATTCGGCGAGCACGGTCTGTGTCGCAAATCTTCTCTGTGGCAACGGACGTCTCGATCGCGCGCAATGTCTCGGCGGCGTCGGATTCAAGTATGGTCAATCGTGTACAACACCAGGAAGCATCGAAGAATGCGTCGATCCACGCGACCCGCCGCGTGATCCAGAGGCAGACATCATCCGTTGTACAGCACTCGAGGTCCCAGAAATCTGCGACGACGGTGCATTGAACGGCACCTACGGTCGCTGCAACCGCACGTGCTCTGGTCACGATGTCTATTGTGGAGATGAAAACCTCTCGCCGGGGGAGAGCTGCGATAACGGAACAAGAAATGGCCAGTACTGCGATCCCGTTGCGGGCTGCGTCGTCGCTGACTCGTGTAGCTTTGATTGCCGCGGACGCGCGCCGTATTGCGGCGATGGTCGGACCTCGCTGCCGGAAGCTTGTGACGGCAATTCGGAACAGACGGAATCCGCTATTTGCGCCGGTGGCATCAACGAAGATCAGCCTTGCAATCCGACGGATGCCGATGCGTGCCCAGGTAGTACGTGCGGTGGCGAAGAAAGGTTCATCAGCTGCGTCGGCGTGACGATCGGCCGCTGTTCAAACGATGTAAACCTCAATGGCTTACGCGACGATGGTTGTCCCGCTGGCGACGGGGGAGACGCAGAGTGCGTGCGCTCAGTAGCGGGGATCGTTGTCGAGCGCGGTCGCTGTATCCAGCGGCCTACCATCCACACGCGGACTTGCAGGGCACCTAGTGTTGCGCAGGCATGCACCTTCAACAACTGGTCGACCTGCCAACCGGTTGGTGCCTGTGGCGATGGCGCCATCAATGCCGACGAGGAATGCGATGATGGGAACAGCAACAACAATGATTCATGTACCAATCTCTGTCGTAGCAATATTTGCGGAGATGGTTCCATGTACACGGGTGCTGAAGAATGTGATTACGGCGAGGAACGGAATGGCTCCGGTACCTGTACCGCGGATTACGGTTCCACCTGCGCTTCGTGTTCCGAAACCTGCCGACAAGTAGCCTCATCCGGAGGGTTCTGCGGCAATGGGGTCAAAGAGGGTCCGGAACAGTGTGATGCAGCCGACTTTGGTCCGGGCGGTGACGCCATTTCGTGCCGGAGTCTGGGCTTTGATTATGCGGAAAATATAAGCTGTGCGCATTACGGCTACTACAGGAATCGATCAACACGGCAGATCGAACGCGACACTTGTGTTGGCGAAACGTTCGCTAGCTGTCGTTTTGGGTTGACGCCGGAAAATGAATGGGTTGAAGCGAGTTTGACTCCCGACACGTTCTCGGTGCTTGAAGCGGAGCGCATCTGCTTGCCGAATCAGGAGACATGCGCGTCGGGTACATACTGTGCGAGCCCACATCCTCCAAAGCGAGATGCTGTTGAATGCAATGAGGCCTGCGGGTTTAGTGGTTGTGCCCGATGCAATGACGAGCCAGGCGATGGTACGATCGCAGGCATTGTCTTTGACGCGGTGAACTATCTTTACCCCGTGCCGAATGCGCGTGTCACACTCTTCGGTCGTGGCATTCGCATTGCAGAGATATTTACGGATGAGAATGGAAGGTTTGAGTTTACGACGCTCAATCGCAATGCTGCCTGCACGTCCTATCGAATCGTTATTGATTACTACGTAGACAATCCATGCACGGGTGCCGACCAACGCGGGCTCAACTGCAATGGCGTTCGGTGGTCGGGGGCGCTTGGGGTAGCGGACGAAAGTATCAATGGAGGGTACTGGCCATATGAATCAAGAACATTCTCGCAGTCTACGTTCCTCTCGGAGGGGCTCCGGAGCGATACGAACAAGATCTACCTGATTCCGCGCGTGGGTCCGAATGAAACATTGACCGTGATTACATTTAACGGCTCACGCAACTTGCGCCAATATCTCGTGCTACCGCGGACAGACGCCTTCATTCAGACGGACGACTTCCCTCCGTTCCCGGCAGGTCATGATTGCAACAGGGAGGTCGGTACTCTCGCGACGACCGAGTGCAATGCGTGGCATCTAAACAACCGGAATAATTCAAACAAACACATTTACGACGAATGCGTACTCACGGCTCCAAAAGGATATTCGCCTCGATATGTGACGCCGGCATGTACAGCATCGAATCAGGCCACCGCTTGCAGGGATAACTCCATAAGGCCCGGGCAATGCTATATCCAGAGTGGCGCCACAGATGGCCATTGCTACGGCCACAACCATGGCTGTCTGCGAGCTTTGTACTGGGGGCTGCAAGGAAATACGAATCTCAACGTGACGCCTAATGCGGAAATAACGTGTCGTCAACCTGAAACGGGCTCAACGGCCAGTCCGACGTGTTATCAAAGTACGACCGCACCGTTCGTGACCCGCTTCAAGCGTGGTGAATGGAACTCGGGCGGATTCTACAGCCTGTTCTTAGATGACTTTTATTCGACGGACAGCCCGCCCTCCCACCGCTTTTTCCAGGATGCTTCCGTACGAGCCAGCGTTGTGACTCAAGACAGGATTTTCACGGTAACCCCGCCATCTACCGTGCCTTCATGCTCACCCCGGCCGAACCCGATACCGACGTGGATGAACCCAAATACGGCCGCTGCGGAATCGCTAAAAACGGCTGAGCTAACTATGGGTGTGGGTAAATTCTGGCTCGTATTCCAACAGAATGCGCTCACGGGGAGCATTGAACTAGCAAATCAATATCTCTGTCGAGGTTCGAGCATCCCGAACGAACCTTCGAGCGAGACTGGGGCGGGCCAGTATCCGCTGCCTTGGCCCATGACCTGGACTGATGCGGAACTCTACGGCGGAGTCTTCGACTAGTATGTCCCGAACAAGAATCATTCTACTCATCGGGGTAGCGCTTGCTCTCACGGGCATCGTCGGTGCGATTTGGTATCTCCGGTCGCGTTCGATCGATGGGGGATTGCCCACCACGACGCCAACTCGAACTACATCGCCAGGGACAACCGGAGGCACGAGCACGCAGCGAAACGTTTTACAGCAGGTCGAACCGCAGTACGAAAAAGAAACTCCACGAACCCCGGAGGAAATTCAGGACCTCTACAAGGCACAAGCTGACGCATTTCCATTGGTAGGATCGGGAACTTCCACAACCACGCAGCCCACAACCACATCAGCCCCTACGCTAACGACAACGCCATCTCCCGACACCGACCGTGACGGCCTCACCGATGCCCAAGAGCTCCAGATCGGAACGGATGCATCGAATCCAGATACGGATGGTGATGGACTGAGTGATGCGGACGAAGCGTCGAAGTATCGAACGAACCCGCGGAGCTCGGATTCAGATGGGGATACTTTCACTGATGGCGCCGAGGTCTCGAAAGGGTATAATCCATTAGGTACAGGCAAGTGCGTGCGACCCGACTGCACCCCTTAGGTCGATGAACCATGAGCGATGAACGATGAACGTTAAACCATGAACCACGAGCAATGAACGATAACTAGCCTATGGC
>CAYGDS010000038.1:0-8427 GCA_964348595.1 uncultured Gammaproteobacteria bacterium
AGATGGTACAGCGCGATTTGCACTATGCCGTCGTCGACGAAGTTGATTCGATCCTGATCGACGAAGCGCGCACGCCGCTCATCATCTCCGCGCCGGCCGAGGAAGCGACAGAAACATATTACAAGTTCGCCGAGCTCGTTGCGCGTCTGAAAGATGGCGATGACTATGTCATCGATGAGAAATTGAAAACAACGAGCGTTACGGAGGCCGGTATTGCCAAGATGGAGGAGTGGCTCGGGATCAAAAACTTGTACCAAGATGAGATTCGACTCGTGCATCACCTCGAGCAGGCGTTGCGCGCTCATGCGCTCTACAAAATCGACAAGGAATATGTCGTGAAAGACGGCGAAGTCATCATCGTCGACGAGTTCACGGGACGTCTCATGCAAGGACGCCGCTATTCGGAAGGGTTGCACCAAGCGATCGAAGCCAAGGAGCGTGTCAAAATCCAGCGCGAGTCGGTGACACTTGCCACGATCACGTTTCAAAACCTCTTTCGCTTGTACGAAAAACTCGCGGGTATGACGGGTACCGCCGTTACGGAGGCCGAGGAATTCCACAAGATTTACAAACTTGAAGTCCTCTCGATCCCGACGAATAAAGACAACAAGCGCACCGATTTGCCGGACCGCGTGTACAAGAACGAGCTCGGCAAGTTTAAGGCTGTCGTACGCGAGATCAAAGAACGACACGAAAAGGGTCAGCCGATTCTCGTCGGCACCGCGTCGATTGAGAAAAATGAAATATTATCGACCTTGCTCACGCAGGAGGGGATTCCGCATGGCAAGTTGAATGCGAAGAACCATGAGCGCGAAGCTGAGACCATCGCGCAGGCTGGTAAGAAAGGTGCCGTCACCGTCGCAACCAACATGGCCGGCCGCGGCGTTGACATCATCCTCGGCGGAAACCCCATCGATCCAAAAGAGGCGGAAGAGATTCGCGCACTCGGCGGCTTGTTTGTGCTTGGCACCGAACGTCACGAGTCACGACGCATCGATAATCAGCTGCGTGGTCGCTCCGGTCGCCAGGGGGATCCAGGCACAACGCAATTTTACGTGTCCATGGACGATGATCTCATGCGCATCTTCGGTTCCTCGCGCATGCAATCGATCATGGAGAGCCTCAAGATTCCAGACGATGAACCGATCGAAAATCGAATGCTCACACGCTCGCTCGAGGCCGCACAGCGCAAGGTCGAAGGACATAACTTTGACATCCGCAAACACTTGCTCGAGTACGACGACGTGTTGAACAAGCATCGCAGTGTCATCTACAAAAAGCGCCGCGAGATACTCGCGCTCGCCGATCAGCCCACGGCAGAAGGTGAACGTTCGCTCAAGGTGAAGGTGCTTGAGATGGTTGAGGCCGAAGTCGAGACGCTCGTTGCATATCATACGGCGATGGAAGACCCGGCGGATTGGGAAATCGACAAGATTGGCGAAGCGGTGAAAGCCTGGCTCCCATCAACGATCGACGTCGTGGGTAAATTCACGGTCGCGCAAACAGCGCTCGAAGGGAAGCTTGATCAAGTCGAGCGGCGCACACACCTTATCGAAGCGGTGCTGGTACTCGTAAACGAGGCGTATGCGAAGTTGGAAGAACAGGCGGACGCCGTCGTCCTCTCGGAGATCGAGAAGGCGGTGATTTTGCGCACGATCGACGATTTGTGGATCGGGCACTTGGAAGCCATCGATTACCTGCGTCACGGCGTGCGCATGCAGGGCTATGGCCAGCGCGATCCGCTCGTCGAATACAAAAAGGAAGCGTTCCGCTTGTTCCACGAGATGCAATCCAACATCAACGCGCGCGTCACGAACCTCATCTTCAAAGTCCAGATTCAAAAGCACGCCGAAGCTCGAAGCGCGCCGATGCAGGGCCCTATGATTCTTTCGGGGGCGGCGAAATCTTCAGACGATCTTTCGCAAGACGAAAGACGCGCTTCGTCTGAGCTCAGCGTCGAAGGCAAGACGAAAGATATAAAATCTGAGTCTAATAATCCCTATAAAAATGTGGGGAGGAATGAGCTGTGTCCGTGTGGGAGTGGGAAGAAGTATAAGAGGTGTCATGGGGCATCGAAATGATCTATCGCGAAGCGCCGGAAGGATTTGAACCACGATTTAATATCGTAAGCTGTTTCGTGGAGCATGACGGACGATTTGTCCTGCTGCATCGGCCGATCCAGAAATCCCAGGGAGGGAAGTGGGGCGTGCCGGCGGGGAAGATGGACGCGGGAGAGACGGAACTTCAGGCAATGGTTCGAGAGATGAAGGAGGAAACAGGTCTCGATGTCCAGCCGGAGTCATTGAAGTACTACACGAAATTGTTTGTGCGCTATCCGGATTATGATTTCGGGTACACCATGTTCTCGCTTTCCGTCGACGAAGCGCCGAATATCGTCCTTTCGCCGCAAGAACACCAAGATTTCCGCTGGGTGACGCCTGAGGAGGCGCTTACGATGCCGCTCGTCGACGATTTGGACGGATGTATCAAGATGTTTTATCCACACTCAAACTCTTGACAACGCCACCGGAACATGGAACGGGGTGAGTATATGCTCATCCCAAAACACGGCGGGTACCGAACTTTGAAGTCCTTTCAGTCCGCGACGTTGGTGTACGATCTCACCATCGCTTTTTGCGATAAATATGTTCGTGAGTTCCGTATGCGGGACCAAATGGTCCAGGCGGCACGGTCCGGGAGACAAAACATTGCCGAAGGTTGCCAGGCCTCGGGCACGTCCAAGAAAACAGAAATCAAGCTAGTGAGCGTGGCACGAGCCAGTTTAGAAGAGCTGCTGTTGGATTACGAGGACTTTTTGCGGCAGAAAGGTTTACCAATGTGGAGCCCAGGCAGTCCGGAAGCGCGGGAGGTGCGGGCGCTCGCGCACAGGTCCAATAAGTCCAATGAGACCTACAGGACCCATTTGGTTGAGCCTGGGGCTGCAGCGAACACCCTTCTTTGTTTGATTCACCAAACGAACTACTTGTTGGACCAGCAGTTGCGAGCCTTGGAGAAGCAATTTCTCCAGGATGGCGGCTTTACCGAGCGGATGTACCAGGCACGAACGCAGGCACGGGCTTAGCCCAGCTGCTTCATACTTTTTTCGCCCGCATCCCCAAAAACAACGGAATCTCCTTGCGCGCTACATTCTCCGCTTTTGCGCGCGGACCGCTGTCGCTCACTTTGTTCGAGACCCATTCTTCCAGCGCGTCGATGACGAAGCCGTGCTTTGCGAGCACGGTCACATACACCGACAACGGTCGATGGTAGGAATACGTCTTCACGCTCGGCGCCGAGCCCGGGTGCATGACGATCGGCATTTCGTATTCGCCGAGGTACGCATCGACGCGGCGGTACTGAAGCTTGCGCTCCTCATCCCAGCCCCAACCACTTTGGCGCGGCTGACGAAAGGCAGGGTGGTTCATTGTGATCACGAATGTGCCTCCGGGTTTGAGTACGCGCGCCGCGTCGGCAAAGACCGGACCGAGCGGGTCAATATTTTGAATCGCGAGATTGCATGCTACGCCGTCGTACGAGCCGGGCTTGAACGCGTGGGCGAAGTTCGTCGCATCGCCAACGTGGAAACGCAGATTCTTCGGTGCTTGTCGCCGCGCAAGATCGATTAGCGACTTGGCTGCATCAAGTCCGTCGACCATGCCACCCTTCGTCGCCAAGAGCTTCGCAAACGTCCCTTGGCCACATGCTAGGTCGAGATAGGCGCCATCCTTGCGCGGGTTCAGCAGTCGCAAGGCGCCTGGAAATATGATGTCGCGTTGAAAGTCGCCGCCTTCTTTGCCCATATAGCCCTCATACCATCCGGAAACCTTTTCCCAGCTGGATTTCGGGCCTTGTCGTCGCACGGCGTGATGACGTCTCATACGTAGGAGGAGTTCGCAGCGTATGCTACCATGGGATCAAAACTTTCCTATGAACCCGTTACTTCGCATTGCCATCGGACTTGCCATGGTTGCTATCGGTGCCTTTTTTGTGATCCGCACCAGTGTCTTTCGAGATTTCTTTGGCGAGGTGCCTTTCGCGGAAAAATACCTCGGTAGCGGAGGAACAAATCTCTTTTACAAACTCCTTGGCATCGGCATCACGTTGATCGGGTTCATCATCGCCACGAATCTCTGGAATGCTTTCTTGAATGCAACGCTCGGCTCGGTGCTTCCACGCGCCACTGTGCAGCAGGAGGAGGCGGGCGGTATCAAGAACATCTCCGAGTAGCATTGGCTATGCGCGCAAGCGGCAACGAACTGATCAACCCATTCAAGGTTCTCGAACGGGCCGGAGTTGCGGTTGGCCAACAAGTGGCCGATTTAGGCTGCGGCGCGCTCGGGCACTTTGTTTTTCCCGCTGCTCAAATGGTCGGCGGTGATGGGCGCGTCTACGCCGTCGATATCGACAAGCATGCACTCAAGGCCATCGATCATACGGCGCGTCATGAGCAGTTTTGGAATATCACGCCCGTCTGGTCAGACATCGAGGTGTTGCACGCCACACGCGTTCGAAAAGCTTCTTTGGATCTCACCATCATCGCGAATAATCTTTACCTTTGTCGCAATCGTGCGGGCGTCGTCGCCGAAGCGCTACGACTCACGAAACCAGGCGGTCGCATCCTCGTCATAGAGTGGCAGGCATGTCGCACCGTTCTCGGTCCGCCGCCGGAACACCGTCTAGATCCAAGCGAGGCAAAACGCCTCTTCGATTTGCCGGAGCTCGAACTCATTGATTCGTTCGACGCTGGAGATTGCCATTACGCATTGCTGTATCGCAAGCAAGCATCCACCGAGCCCGAAGTCTTGTCCGTACATCATCCAGTCGAGCTCTGATCCGTCGGCCGCTTGCATTCGTCCATGACGTGATGCAAGATGCGCGATCATATGCCACCTCTGACCTTCTCCTTTTGGTTCAGCTCGTACGCGCTCCCATTCATGCCCTGGTTTGATCGTGCGATCGCCATCGTCATGGCGGCGCTCCTGGTCGCTGGCTTTGGGTCGTCCATCTACGCCTTTTGGGCCAAGGGATTCGAACGCGAAACACGTAAGCTGCTCAAGCGCTATGCAAGCCTCGGCATCTCGTCTGGGCTTTCCGGGCTTGCGCTCTGGTTTTTCAACTGGCAGGGCGTGCCGGTGCTGAGCATGCGATTTCTCTGGATCGTCTGGTTTGGATGCTTCGCCTATTGGGCTTTTACCATCGCACGTTATCAACAGAAAGAGTTACCGATGATCCGCGCGGCGCGCGCTCAACAAGAGGAAGCGAGAAAGTGGTTGCCAAAGCCAAAAGGTTGATCACTTGACACGTCGTCAAAAACATGGAACGGGGTAGATATGAGCTACCTCAGGAAAGCGCGTGGTTCCCGCGGGGAAGCCATCGCTGCCACCTTTTTGTCGAATCGTGGTTTTTCCGTACGCGCACGAAATTGGTCGTGCCCAGTGGGGGAGATTGATCTTATCGTGGAACGAGATGGGGAAGTGCGGTTCGTTGAGGTCAAATACCGCTGTACGCGGGAGTTTGGATACCCGGAAGCCTCAATTACGGGCAAGAAGCTGCGACATCTTGAGCGGGCGATTCTGGCCTGGCTCGATCGGTTTGACCCCGATCTCGAACGATACCAGGCGGATGCCATCGCGATCACGGAAGAGCCAGGAAAACCACTTGAAATCTATTGGATAGAGGCTATTTATCGCTAAACAAAGCCACATCACAATGACACAAGGGTTGACAAAAACCCGATTTTCTGGTATGTTTTTCCATCAGCCCAACCAACCTATGACCATCGTCATGATCGGCCAAAAGGGGGTCCCTGCACGCTCCGGAGGCATCGAGCGGCATGTGGAACTTCTGGCAAAGGGGCTCGCCTCGCGCGGGCACCGTGTGGTTGTGTTTGGGCGTGCCGCTTACGTCGGCGGACGATTGCTTCGCGTGCCAGGCGTGGAAGAGCGTCTCTCCCCGGGCATTCGCACCAAGTCTTTCGATGCGCTGACGCACAGCATCACGGCTTTGTGGGCCGCTCGTCGCGAACGGCCTGACATCGTGCATATTCATGGCACCGGCATCGCCCTGCTCACGCCGCTTGCACGCGTCCTTCATCCGAATGCCAAGGTAATCGTCACGTTTCACTGCATCGATCGCACGCTGTCGAAATGGGGCTTCATCGCGCGTATGGTCTTTCGTGCGGGCGAGTGGCTTGCCTGTCACGCCGCTCATCGCACCATTGCCGTTTCGCAGGCCCTCACGCGATATTGCATGGACACGTACGGCACGCAGACGACTTACATTGCGCATCCATTCGTGATGCCTGAAGCGAACTTCGCCGAAGCGCAACGACTCTCGTCTTTTGGTCTCGAACCGGAGCGATATTTCCTGTTCGTTGGCCGTTTGATTCCAGATAAACAAGCGCATGTTCTCGTGCGTGCATTTGCGCGTGCCAAAGTCGAGCGTCCTGATGCCATGCGCGGTATGAAGCTCGCTATCGTTGGCGGCGCCTCGTGGACCGATCGCTACGCCCGCGTACTGTGCCAACTCACTTCCAAAGATCCGGATGTGCTGTTGCTTGGCGAAAAGACCGGTGCCGATTTGGTGGCGCTACAGGCGCATGCCTTTGCGCACGTGTTTCCGACGGCGAGCGAGGGACTTTCCGTCGCCATCATGGAAGCAGGAGCTCATGGACGTCTTATTATCGCTACGGACATTGAATCCAACCTTGAGGTCACGGGTGGGCACATGATCCCTGCTCGTTCGGGCGACGAGGCAAGTTTGGCGCGGGCGCTTGAGACGTCACTCGAGACGGCACGTTTTGATCGTGATGCGATGGCGTCGCGTGCTAAGGCGCATGTGAAAATCGCCTACGATTATGACAATCGTATCGACGATATGTGTGTGCTGTATCGAGAAGTTGCCGAGATGGCGACGGAACTTGTAACGCCCATCGTCCTCGAACCGGCATCGCATAACGCGTAACAAGTGAGTAGTGAGTAGCCTAACCATCAAACATCAAAACAAAAGTCGACCCGTGGCGATTTCCGCTGCGGGTTTTTCGTGTCGTGCATTCGTTTGCCACTACTCGCTACTTGCTACTCACTACTCACTGCGCTTTTTGGCGGGCGAGGGGAGTAAAACGTATTGCGAATTTTCCATTGGGAGATCCATTGGCCAATGCCTGCTCGGTCTCTCTTGTTGCGAACATGAGGTTGCTCCTGTGACCAGGTTACGAGTGATGAAAAAGAGATTTTATAGCGTCCGCGAACAACGATATAGCGAAGTCCGCCATCGGCGAGAGCCCGTCGAATCGTTTTGCTACTGACGCCAAAGAGCCTCGCGGCTTCATCGACGCCGACGCGGACGCTCTCCTCGATCGCCTTAGGTTTTTCCATGTAATGACGTTAATGCTTCTGTGCCTATATGTCTAGTCCAGTTTAGACAATTAGAACATTTATCATCATTTTTCACCTATTTTCGTACGTTTCCCAGTTGCTATATCGCGCTTTATTGGGTAGAGTACGACGGCTTTGAGACAAGTGTTTCAGGTGCGAGTGATGGTGAGCGCCCGCCCATGAATCAACTTCTAGACCACTACCAATTGTTCCTGCTCCGAACGAAGCGGGACCCAGAAGCCTATGGACGCCTGTACGATCGGTATGTGGCGCAGATTTATCGTTTCGTATCCTTCAAGCTTCCAACAAAGGAAGCGGCTCAAGACGTGACCTCTGAGGCGTTTTTGCGTCTCTGGCAGCATGTACTGCAGGAGAAGGAAATCCGCAATCTTCGGGCACTTTTGTACCGAATCGCCCGAAATCTTGTCGCGGATCATTACCGGCAGGCCGAGCCTTCCGTCTCGATTGAGGCGTCTGTAACAAACTGGGACGAATCCACGTCATCTATAGATGAAAGTCAGCTTTCGGACCTTGGTCGCGGCAAAACCGGGATCGAGGCTCAGGCTGACTTCGCCATCGTTCTCGAGCAGATCGCGCGTCTCAAGGAAGACTATCGGGATGTGCTACTCCTGCGCCTTGTCGAAGGACTTGGGTACAGGGACATCGCCATCATCCTCGAAAAAACACCTGGAGCTGTACGTGTGATCTATCATCGAGCGCTGAAAGCATTAGAAAACGCATGAAACGCCGAAACATCCGTTCGCTCATCGACTCCGTTTGCAAGACGGAGCGAGGCGTTATACCCGAGCAGGCGTGGATGCAAGAGACGCGCAGCAAGCTCATGGCTCGTGTCATGACGGATATGTCCAAGACGGATATCCTCACGCGCCGTTCTTTCGCGGCGTTTCTCGCAGACGCGGTACCTAAGCAGCTCGTTCTCTGGACGCGCCGCCCTGCGATGGCGCTTCTTTCTATCCTGGGCATTTTTCTTGGTGGGTCGATTGCAAGCGTGTCCGCCTCCGAACGCTCGCTGCCCGGAGACTTTCTGTAC
>CAYGDS010000039.1:0-7828 GCA_964348595.1 uncultured Gammaproteobacteria bacterium
CTGTTTCGAGGATGGGAAGCGCGTGACGCTTCATCATATCGAAGTCCTCTTCACCGAAGGCGGGGGCCGTGTGCACGATGCCCGTGCCATCGTTTGCGGTCACGTGTTCTCCAGCGACAACGCGATGCCCATCGCCCGATACAGGCAGAAATGCGTACAGCGGCTCATACCGCATGCCCACGAGCTCGCTCCCCTTCCAACGCCCGGTGATCTCAAATTGCACTCCGCCGGATTTGAGCGGATAGAATTGCTTGAGCACTTCTGATTGGCGCGCCTCCGCAAAGATCAACGTCTCGCCCGTCTCTTCGATTTCTGCGGCCACGTACATGAGCTCCGGATGCACCGTGAGCCCCGTATTCGCGGGGAGGGTCCAGGGCGTCGTCGTCCAAGCGAGAAAAAACGTTTTCGGCTTCCCTACGACGGGGAATTTTACTGTGATAGCCGGATCCGTGTGTTCGACATACGAATTCCCCATGGTGACTTCTTGGTTGGACAGAGTCGTCGAACACCGAGGACAGAACAAAGAGACGCGCGTGCCCTTGTAGACAAATCCTTTTTTGAACATCTCCGCGAATACCCACCACACGGACTCGATGTATTCGTTGTTCAAGGTTTTGTACGAGTGCTCAAAGTCCACCCAACGTCCCACGCGCTCGATGTACTTGCTCCATTCTTTTTCGTAGGTAAAGACCGTGCTTCGACATGCCTCATTGAACTTGTCGATGCCATACGACTCGATATCACGCTTTGTTCCGAGCTTCAATTCTTTCTCGATCAAGTTCTCGATCGGAAGCCCGTGACAATCCCAGCCCCACACGCGAGGAACCCGATGCCCTTTCATCGTGAAATACCGCGGCACGGCATCTTTGATGATCGATTGAAGCAAGTGGCCGTAGTGCGGCAGCCCCGTTGCGTACGGAGGGCCATCGTAAAACACGAAGGTTTTAGACTCCGGCCGCTCCTCGATTGAGCGCTCAAAAATGCGATATTTCTTCCAATACGCGCTTACCTCTTCCTCCATCTTTGGGAAGGGGGACGCCTGCGCCTCTCCCTGATTCTGCGTTCCTGACATATAATGAGTAGCATGCGGTGATTTTCATCGCCGGTCAAGGTTTATGACTCCAAAAATATCGCTCGTGTTCGGTGCAGATCATGCAGGCTTTGCGCTCAAAGAGTTTTTGATCAATGAGGCGATGCGACTTGGATTTGATCGTACGGACGTCACACCGGAGCTCATCAAGGGGGATGATTATCCGCGCGCAGCCTTTGAGGTCGCCGAGGAGGTGGCGACGGATCGATCCAAGATCGGGATCTTAGTCTGCGGAACCGGACACGGAATGGACGTCGCGGCCAATCGACGCAAGGGTGTCCGCGCAATCGTAGCGCGGAGTGTCGAGGACGCGCAGCTCGCGCGTGAGCACAATCATGCGAATATCTTGGTCCTTGGTGGCTGGGTGACAAAGCCAGTGCTTGCGAAGAAGATTCTCGCGGCGTTTCTCCAAGCAAAGCCGTCGAAGCTCGCACGACATATACGGCGTGTCAGACAGTTGGACCAATAGAACCGTGATCCCTGATCCGTGAACCCAGACTTCTCAGGGCTCAAGGATCAGGGTTCAAGGATCATTATCATGAAACCCGAAATCATCCCGGCGATTCTCGTTCAAGATCGAAAAACCTTCGTGAAGCGCTTGAAGATGGTCGAAGGACTTGCGACATGCGTTCAAATCGACTGCATGGACGGGCAGTTCGTTCAGAACAAAACCTGGTACGACGCGGAGCCGCTCGATACGACGCTCGAGATCGAGTTGCATTTGATGGTGCAAGACCCCATGTCGACGATTCTAGCTTGGAGGCGCATCCCGCAAGTTGTGCGCGCTCTCTGGCACGTCGAGATTCCGGTCGATCATGCGGCGGTGATCGAAGTGTGTCGTGCCCAGGGTTGGGAATGCGGCCTCGCACTTTCACCGGACTCCCCCGTCTCGCGAGTGGCTGAATATTTCGATCAGATCGATGAAGTGCTCGTGCTGGGCGTCACGCCGGGCTGGAGCGGACAGACGCTCCTCCCGTCGACGATTGATAAAATTCGCACTTTGAAGAAACATTCGCCCCTTATTTCGGTAGGATTCGACGGCGGAGTCACGGCCGCGAATCTCAGGGACATTCTGGCCGCGGGCGCCGACCGCATCAATATCGCAAGCGCCGTCTTCAAGTCACCCGATCCACGCGCAACGTTGCGTGCTATACTTTCATCGATATGAAACGCGTCCTCTTTTTGTGTGTCACTCTCGTACTCGCCCTCGGGTACACCCCTTCCCCGGCGCGGGCCGATACTCCGCTCACGCTCGTGAAGGCTTCAGGCCCCGCCGTGTACTACCACACGTTGGACGGCAAGCGTTATGTATTTCCAAACGAGAAGACCTACTTTAGTTGGTTCACTGACTTTACTGGTTTTGCCACAATTACGGACGAACAGCTCGCGGCCATGCCCATCGGCGGCAATGTCACGTATCGCCCCGGCGTCAAGATGCTCAAAGTGACGACAGATCCACGCGTCTACGCGGTCGATGCAGGAGGTACGCTGCGCTGGATCACCTCTGAGGCCATCGCAGCGAGCCTGTACGGGAGCGACTGGGCCACCAAGGTGGATGATTTACCCGATACATTGTTCGTCAACTACCGAATGGGAACGGCGATCATGAGTGCCAGTGATTTCAATCCTGCGATTGTGACAGCAGCCGCGACGATGATTGATTTAGACAAGTTCGCCGCGCAGTCGACCCCGGCTCCAACTCCTACACCCACTCCGACGCCAACCCCAACGCCAGCACCGACAGCCACGCACACGGGGACGCTTACCGCTTCAAAGACGCGTGTCGCCGTGAATGAAACGGTTCAGTTTACGGCGAGAGCAAACCCTGCATCGTCTATTTCATCGATCAAAATCCGACTCGACGGAATCGCGGAGAATGCCTGCGTCATAAGCCCATGCCAGGTCAATATTCCGATACCTGCATCAAATACGTATTACGACGCGGTTGCGAACTTTCTTTGGATTACAGGTGAAACCGCGACTTCGACCGTGCGTATCGAGATTATCCCTGGTGCACAAGTCGGTATCACGCTCAGCATCACGCATCCCGAGGTGAAGCCGGGTGACACCGTGGAGATTGTTGTGTCCTCTGACGGATCATTCGTACATTCCACGGTGGACATCCACGTAGACCAGGGTGTGATCGTCGGGTGTGGCAGTTACCCTGTATGTCGATACACGGGCATCGAGGCATCCCCCGTTGGAACCGTGCATTCTGTGTATGCCGTGCTCACCGACAGCAATGGATTTACTAAAACAACGGAGACGCAAACATTTCGTGTCGTTGCCAACCCGCACCCGGAAGTGAGCGTGGAGATCGCCAAAACGTTCCTGTACCGAGGAGAAAGCCAGGATGTCACTGTGCGCTCCTACGATGATGGGAACGTCGTTAGCACTGAGGTTTGGGTAGATGGTACGCGCGTGAAATCCTGCGCGGGTGCACTCTGTAACGCGTTCGTCCCGTACATGAATGCTGGCAGTTTCACGATCGTCGGCCGCTCAATAGACGATCTGAATCTTATTGGGACGGGGACTTCAACGTCGTTCCTTGTGGAGTGACCGTTGACGATGTTTGCAAGTGAGGGCATGCTTGATACACGTATTCATTCATTTTGCTTATTCTCTCATTATCTCTATGAAGCATCTTCTACGACGGGGCCTTGCTACGGCGAGTTCCATCGCCATGCTCGCCCTCCCGCTTGCCTCGCACGCCGCGGTCACGACGGCATTTAATGCTGGTGACTTGATTAAAGGATCAGGGAGCGCTGTTTACTACTTCGCATCCAACGGAAAGCGTTACGTGTTCCCAAATGAGAAAACGTACTTCACCTGGTACGCGAACTTCGACACCGTTAAGCAAATCCCAGATGGCTCTCTCCAGACCATTCCGATCGGAGGCAACGTGACGTATCGCCCAGGCGTGAAGATGTTGAAAGTGACGACCGATCCGCGTACCTATGCTGTGGACCAGGGTGGTTACTTGCGCCACGTGAAGACCGAGCAGGTTGCAATCACGCTCTATGGTTTGAACTGGTGGCAGAAAATTGAAGACCTACCAGATGCCTTCTTCGTGAACTACCGCCTCGGCACACCGATCGAGCTCGCCTCGGAATTCAATCCGGGTGACGTGATGACTCTCACGACGACGATCTCGCAGGACAAACAGCTTGAGCTCGAATCGGCCACGGTTTCCATCGGTACCATGGAAAATGGATTCGTCCCGAAAACGCTTACGATCAAGCGAGGCGCGACCGTCACCTTCACGAATCGTGACATCGCAGCCCACACCGTCACCTTTACGGCCGGCGGTTGGGACTCGGGGAGCATTGCCGCGAACGGAACTTGGCAGCGCCGCTTTGACACGGTTGGAGCGTACGACTACAAGTGCTCGATTCATCCGACCATGCAGGCGACGATAAACGTTGTTCCCTAACACGCGAAGCGCATAACGCGTAGCGCGGAACGCCAAACAAAACCCCCAGTCCGACGTACGTCGGACTGGGGGTTTTGAAATACGACCAACACGAGCGCTGTGCTATGATGACGCTATGAACGGCCACATCCACGACGACAAAGTGAAGATGCTTGAGCTCAAAGCAAACAAGCTCCGTCAGCACGTCATCCGAATGGTTGCCCACGCAGGGAGCGGGCACCAGGGCGGCCCGCTTGGTATGGCGGATATTTTTACCGTTCTCTATTTCCACATACTCAGACACAATCCCAAACAACCCGATTGGCCGGATCGCGATCGCTTGATTCTCTCGAACGGCCACATCTGCCCCATTAGGTACGCGGCCATGGCTGAAGCCGGATATTTCCCCGTCAAAGAGCTCCTGACGCTGAGAAAACTCGGGTCGCGACTCCAAGGGCATCCGGAGCGCGTGCGACTGCCAGGCGCGGAGACCACTTCCGGTCCGCTTGGCTCCGGCCTCGCACAGGCTGCGGGCCTCGCCTACGTATTCAAGATGGATAAAAAGCCACAGCACGTATTTGGACTCACGTCCGATGGTGAGCATGAGGCTGGGCTACACTGGGAGGCCGTCCTATTTGCCGGAAAGAACAAACTCGATAATTTGATCTGCATTATTGATCGGAACAATATACAGATCGACGGCGATACGGAAGACATCATGCCGCTTGAGCCGCTGGCCGATAAATACCGCGCGTTCAACTGGCATGTGCTCGAATGTAACGGAAATGACATTCGCGATGTGATTCGTGCGATCGAAGAAGCCAAGGTACTCCGACAACGACCCGTTGTTGTGATCGCTCACACGGTCCCGGGCAAGGGTGTCTCGTACATGGAGAACAACTACGTCTGGCATAGCGCGGTGTTCAAGCCCGGGCAAGCCGAACAGGCGCTCGAAGAGCTTCGCGCGGAGGAGAAACGATTGATTGCGGATCACCGTGCACGCGTATGAAGACGAATATGTATCTCCGCGAGGATTTATTCGCGAAAGATATCGAGCAAAAACCGACGCGTGACGGGTATGGTGCTGGCGTGGTTGAAGCGGCGGCAAAAAATACGAATATTGTCGTGCTTTGCGCCGATCTCACAGAGTCTACGCGCAGCGTGGAGTTCAAAAAGATGTTTCCGGATCGATTCGTCCAAATGGGCGTACATGAACAGCTCCTTGCGGCCCTTGCCGCCGGCATGGCCATGGCAGGGAAGATTCCGTACATCACGTCGTATGCCATGTTTTGTCCGGGACGTGCCTGGGAGCAGATTCGGACGAACATTTGTTTAAATGACGTGAACGTCAAAATCATCGGAAGCCACGCCGGCGTGTCCGTTGGGCCGGATGGCGCGACGCATCAAGCGGTCGAGGATATGGCGATCATGCGCGTCATTCCGAACATGACCGTGATCGCGCCATGCGATGTGCACGAAGCGCGCAAAGCAACGATCGCAATCGCGAACTGGGACGGGCCCTGCTATGTCCGCTTTGCGCGCGAGAAGACACCCGTGTTTACAACGGACCGGACGCCCTTCGAGATTGGCAAGGCGAATATTCTTCGTGACGGCAAGGACGTCGCAATCATTGCCTGCGGGCCCCTCACCTATCGTGCGCTGCAAGCGGCGGAAGAGCTCAAACGCGCAAAGATCGACGCTATGGTTGTGAACATGCACACGATCAAGCCCTTGGATGAGAAAACCTTGCTCGAGGCCGCGAAGCGCTGTCGAGCCATCGTGACAGTCGAGGAACATCAAATTGCAGGTGGGCTTGGTGGAAGCGTGGCAGAGACGTTGGCGCGTCTGCGACCGACACCAATCGAGTTTGTCGGCGTGCACGATCGGTTTGGCGAAAGTGGCGAGCCAAATGAACTCATCGAGCATTTCGGCATGGGGGTCGCATCGATCAAGGATGCCGTAAAAAAAGTGTTGAAGCGCTAACATCATATTATTGACAAGATCGTGAAAAGGTGCTAATATGGACTTGTTTCGTGCCCCGCAAATAGCGGGGCTTTATGTTAGCCAAAAAATCACCCTCGTGATGAAAACAAGGCCCTTTCACGGTATTTGGCAAAATGAGTTCGAACCGGTACACTGTCACCTATCCTCATGAATAACCTGAACTTTATCGCGGAATCGCTCAAGCATTTGAAGACTGTGGGAACGGTGTTCCCGTGCTCCCCTGCCTGCGCACACAAACTCATCAAACCGGTAAACTTTCAAACCGCGAGCGTCCTGGTGGAGCTTGGCGGTGGAAACGGAGCCATCACGAAAGAGATCTTGCCCCGCATGCGTTCGGACGCACGGCTGATTGTGTTCGAGGTGAATCCGGATTTTGCCCAAAGTCTTCGCGAGCTCGGAGATCCGCGCCTCACGGTCGTCCAGGATTCCGCCGAAAAAATCGAGGACTATCTCAAGCGAGAACAGATCGACACGGTGGACGCAGTGATCTCCACCCTCCCCTTCGTTCTTATGGAGGAGGCCGTGAGAAATCGGATCATGGACTCGGTAATGCGCGTGGTGAAACAAGGCGGATGTTTTACGCAAATCCAGTATTCGCTCATGACCGCGAAGGAGATGAAATCCCGATTCAAAAATTTGCGCATTGATTTTACGCTGTTCAACGCACCTCCGGCATTCTTTTACATTGTGACGAAGGAGCCTGCGGTAGCCTAGGAAGACCGACGATTGATCGTGGTGATCGTACGCGCGCTTGGATCAATCAAATACCCCGACGCGATCTCGGTGAGTGCTGGTTCGTCGATGCCAAAGGAGGTGCTCCACGCACGGAGCATTTTTGTGATGACGGGGAGATGGGTCACGAAGATAATGTCGTGTGGTTCCGTGGGTGGCAGAAGATCTCCAATATCACCGTCCATTCCGATACGCTCGTCTGTCTCAACGGGAATGCTCAGAATCTTGGAAAGGACTTGTGAGGTTTCTCGAGTGCGCGCGACGGATGAGGTGCGGATCTCACGCCAAGCGGGGTAAGCGGCCACGAGCGCCTTTGCCAGGGTTTCCGAATCCGTTGAACCGACCGGGGTGAGCGAGCCGGTTCCAAGGTGGTATCCCGCATGGCGGATCACGCTAAACATAGGGTCTTGTCATACGCGCTAAGGGTTGCTAGGATAGCGCGCGCGTAGGGAAAGTCTCCCTATCGTTGCGCCGACGCGAAACCGCGTCAAGGTTCCAAAATCTGCTGATCAAAATCCACGTGGGTCGGTGGTGTAGCCCGGTTAACACGTCTCCCTGTCACGGAGAAGATCGAGGGTTCGAATCCCTTC
>CAYGDS010000040.1:0-7682 GCA_964348595.1 uncultured Gammaproteobacteria bacterium
ATATTGCATGTTCCTCTTGGTTCAGAGGAGTCCAGGATGTATCTGAGCTTGTGCAGCAAGTATTTAGAATCCAAGCAATTGAACCTCCTCCTGCATCTCGATGCCCAAATCATCCCTCACCTTCATCTTCACAAGCGAGATGAGCGCCAGCACATCCTGCGCGCGCGCTTTCCCTTTGTTCACGAAAAAGTTCCCATGCTTCATGCTCACCTCCACATCGCCAACGGACTTCCCGCGCATCCCCGCCTGATCGATAAGCCAGCCGACGGAAATTTTCCCGCTCGCCTTCATGGCCTCCGGGATTTCGACCGACCGCGAGAGGATCTCGAGGGCACTCGGATCTGAGATTTCAAAGTTCTTGAACACGCACCCCGCGCTCGATTGCTCGAGCGGCTGACTCGCCTTGCGCTTCTGCATGATCTCTGCCATGCGGGCCTTTCCTGCCGTCACATCTTGAGTCATCGCAAGTTGTAAGTCGCAAGATAAAATGACGTGTGGTTCATGCTTGAACATGCTGGTGCGATAACCGAATCCGCACTCGGCGTTCGGGATTGTGACGCGCGCGCGATCTTTGATGCGGTAGGCGTCGACAGACACGACGACGTCTTTCATCTCTCCGCCGTAACACCCAGCATTGCCGTAGACCGCGCCGCCGACGGTTCCCGGCACACCGATCGCCCACTCGAATCCCGTAAGCCCCGCGTCGACACTCTGACGAGCCACCATCGCCGTGATCGCCCCAGCTTCAGACGTGACGTCTTCAACACTGAGCTTTGACGAAGTGCGTTGCGCGCTATGCGTTATGCGACGGTTAGCCGCTTGAACAACCACTCCCTCGTACCCCTCATCCGCGACCAAAAGGTTGGATCCCCCACCATACACGCACCACGGGACCCCCGTTTCGATCGCCGCGTCGACGGCTCTAAGTAGCGCGTCGGAAGACGGGGCGACGACGTAAAGCCGCGCCGAACCACCGACGCGGAAGCTCGTGTGCTTAGCCATCGGCTCGTGTTCGATCGTGGATGGGACCAAGGATTTATATGCGGTGATTTGCTCGGCAGTCAGCTGTGTCATACGCAACGAGAAGTTTGACGTTATGCGTTACCCGCCAGCAACTTCGTAGCTTTGGCGGGCAAGCGCGCTATGGGTTACAGGATTTTGGTTGCTATTTTATAGATATCCCCCGCTCCCATCACAATGATGACGTCCCCCGGCCGCTTCCAACGCTTAAGCGTCTCGAGCGCCATCGCCGGATCTTGCGCGAACTCGACGGGACGATTCGCATTACGTTCTTCGTCACGCTTCATCACAGCTTCCTGCAAGTCTCGTGAGGAAATATGATGATCCGAACGATCGTCACGCCCTACGACGTCGTAGATTTCTACAAGAAGAAGGGCGTCAGCGCGATCAAAGCTCGGGTTGAACGCCTCGAACAGATGCTTGGTGCGATTGCGATGATGCGGCTGGAAACATAGAACGAGTCGCTTGTTCGGATAGAACGACTTGGCAGCTTCGAGGGTCGCCGCAACCGCGGTAGGATGGTGCCCGTAATCAGAAATGACGAGCACGTCGTCGGCTTCCGCGATGCGCTCGAATCGTCGCCAGATTCCGGTAAAGGCCTCGGTCACATCCTCAAGCGTATGTGGATCGATATGCAAGGCGAGCGCCATGGTGAGCGCACCCGCGGCATTCATGACGTTCATACGTCCTGGCACCTTGAGCCGATAGCGCGACATGAGACCTTGCGGATTGCGCAACGAGAACATCTGTTCTCCCCCTCGCACGACATGGTCCATGATTTGTTGATTCGCATGCGAACCGAATCCAAACGTTTTGATCGAGACGTTTCGCGCCTCGAGGCTCGAGCGCATTTTCCCAATCAAGGTCTGCACGTTGCGGTCGTCCGCATTCGCCACCACAATGCCGCCGGGTTGGACATTCACGAGGAGTTCGCGGAAGGTTTCCATGAGCGCCCCAAGATCAGGAAACACATCGGTATGATCCAGCTCAATATTGTTTATGATGACCGCGTGGGGTGAGAATGCCAAGAAGTGTCGTGCGTACTCATCGCCTTCGATTACAAATATATTGTGGGCGCCGATTCGTACGTTGCCATCTGGGAAGGCCGGCACGCGACTCCCAACGATAACCGTCGGATCTTTATGACCGGCCTCAAGCATGAGGCCGAGGAGAGACGTCGTCGTACTTTTGCCATGCGTACCGGCGACGATGACCGTGCGCGCGCTTTTCGTCCACTCACCAAGAAACTCAAAATTCGTGAGCTGTGGAATATTGCGGAGTCGAGCTTCAGCGCGCTCCGGGTTGAGTTCTGGAACTGCCGACGTATAGATAAGGAGATCACACTCCTTGGGCACATTCTCCGCCCCATGGCCGATCGTTACAGGAATACGAAGCGCCTCAAGCTCCGCGGTGAGTTCCGAAGCTTGGGTGTCCGATCCGGTGACGGTGGCTCCCGCGTGTTTGAGGAGCTTTGCCACCCCGGACATGTTTATGCCGCCGATACCAACAAAATGGACCGTGCGGTAAGGCAGGTTGGGCATGCCCATAGGCTACGGCGCGACGCCGGAATTGAAAAGACCCCGCTTACTTGGCGGGGTCGCAGGAGAGAGTCACAGCATCCGTCTGCGGTTGTGCGGTGCCGCTGTGGTCGGTAGTGGTCGCGGGACTCGGAGGGCTCGACGAAATGAATGGCTCCTTCCGCATCGGGCGATCCCGAGGCCGCACGATGGCGAAGAAGCGCGTTGCATCGTCAGGCACGCCGTCTGCACGATCGTGCACCACAACGTGGTCCGGGCACAGATCGCGCAGCAAGTGAAGCTCACGCGTGCTGCGTCCGAGGGCCTTGTAGACGGACACGATCCCATCGAACACATCGGAGGAGCCACAGCGATCGGCCGCAAGTCTCTCGAATGCCTCGCACAGCTCGAGATCGCGGGAGATGTATCGCACGTTGCGGTACGTGTGAAAGTACGACTTCATGACGCTAACGCTGGTCGCGATGTCCGCGATGCGCTTCTCGATGAGAGGACGGAGTCGTTCGGCACTGAAGCTCACGCCATCAGGCCGAAACTCGGCGGCCTTGGTCATGGAACCTCCTGGAAAGGGCGGAACTTGAACCTAGCAAGATTTTGGCCCGTTGTCTATAGTGCGGCCATATGTTGAAGCATGTCATGCAAGAGGATCCGACCGTGGGCCAGCTCATCCACGACGAGATCGCCCGCCAAGAATCCGGGCTCGAGCTGATCGCCTCGGAAAATTATGCCTCAAGAGCCGTCATGGAGGCCATGGGGACGCCGCTCACGAATAAGTACAGCGAGGGGTATCCCGGCAAGCGCTACTACGGCGGCAATGAAGTGATCGACAAGATCGAATCACTCGCGATCGAACGTGCGCGTATATTATTCGGCGCGGAGCACGCGAACGTGCAATCCCATGCCGGAGCGCAGGCGAACTTCGCTGCGTATCTCGCATTGTGCCATCCGGGCGACACCGTACTCGCGATGGATCTCGCCCACGGTGGACATCTCACGCATGGCTCGCCAGCGAACTTCAGTGGCAAATGGTTCAAGATTATTCCCTACGGCGTCAACAAAGAAGACGAGCGCATCGACATGGAGGAAGTCGCAAAGCTTGCGCAGATACATAAGCCGAAGATGATCATCGCCGGAGCGAGCGCGCACCCGCGCACACTTGACTTTGCCGCCTTCGCGAAGATCGCGAGCGACGCCCACGCGTACTTCATGGTCGACATGGCGCACATCGCAGGCCTCGTCGCCGCAAAGCTTCACCCAGATCCGATTCCGCACGCGGACGTCGTGACGACGACCACCCACAAGACCCTCCGTGGCCCGCGCGGCGCGATGATTTTGTGCAAGACGCAAGACCGGTTGGACCCGGACGGCAAGAAGACGCTCGCGCAAAAAATCGACAGCGCCGTGTTCCCGGGCTCACAGGGCGGCCCGCTCGAACACGTCATTGCGGCAAAAGCGGTTGCCCTACAAGAAGCACTGCAACCATCCTTTATCGACTATCAAAAGCAGGTGCTAGCCAACGCACAAACCGTGGTCGAAGTATTTCAGGAAGAAGGTGGCCGGCTCGTCTCCGGCGGGACGGATAATCACTTGATGCTCCTCGATGTCACCGCGTGGGGAGTCACGGGCAAGGAAGCCGAACAGTGGCTCGATCGCGTCGGGATCAGCGCAAACAAGAACATGATTCCGTTCGCTCCGCGCAAACCCATGGATCCGTCGGGGCTCCGCCTCGGAACGCCCGCGATTACGACGCGCGGGTTTAAGGAGGAAGCCTCGCGCGAGCTTGCGCGTCTGATCGTGGATTTGCTCAAGGCCAAGGGATCAGATGACGCTATGACGCGTGTCGCAAGCCGTGTGAAGGAGCTCGCTGCCGCGCATCCGCTCTACAACCTCTAGCTGATAGGTGCAGTCGATAGGGTTGACAAACAGCCCGTTTTATGATTAAATTATAACCCTGGAGGTATCGATGCCCCTTTCCGAGTTCGATCCGTTGCTCGTGATCGCTCGCGAGCAGATTCCATCGACCTGTCCGAACCGACCTCTCGCCGTGGGCGCCCTCATGGCTGCCGCGCGCGACACGGCGACGCCCGCGCTTGCGCTCGACAGCCGACAGATCACCTGTTTGCGCGGCAAGCTCGCTGCGCTCGGGGCCGCCGGTACGCTCGCGATGAACGAGGCGCTGCTCGTCTCACTGCTCCTCGTCAAACGGGAGTCATCCTGGGACCCGGAGCGGTTGCCCACGGTTCGCCAGGCATCCAAGGTGCCAGAGACCTATCTCGCCATCCGCAATGCGCTCGGCGTGCTCGCCCTCGCCTGGCAACTCCGCGAGCGCCCCGATGCGCTCGTCCTCACGCGCGACGCCCTCGTCACGCATATCAACCAAAAGGCCTCCTCGCTCTGAGGAGGCCTCTTTCGTTTTACGCGGCCATGTCTTGCGAGGGCTTTTGTTTTGGCCGACGACTATAATCCGTTATTTCATTCATGATCCCTACGTAGAGCGACTTTGGGTCTTCATTATTTCCCGCCATCGCAGAGACACGGCCACGGATGAAATCCACGAGTTCCTGCGTCTCCGGCGTGCCTCTTGCATCACGCACGTCCCTCACGTATTCGCTGCGCACACGGTCGACCAAACGGACGAGAGCCGCGTCTGTCGCCGAATCCTGCACGGACCTGCGGATCAAGTAATCTTGCGCGAGTAGCTCGCCCGGTCCCGGGATATGCTCTGTCTCCTGTTTCGGCTTCGGCTTCTGCGGAACCGCCTGCGGCATCTGTTCAATTCCCATATGAGAAGATGGTAAACAAGGTATTTCAATAATGCAACCGCTTATTATCCTCGATACTCGGGCGGAACTTCATCGGGATACCAGCGTGGGTAGCTGTCGGCCCCCGTGCGCTCGTGCGTAAAACCATGGAAGACCGGATCATCCGCGTCGTTTTGGTCGACAATCGCCTCTACGACTACGCCGATCGTCGTGCGCCTGATCGTGATCGAGACGACGCGCGCCTCGCCCGTTTCTGCGTAGTACGCGACAAGCGGCGCGACGACGTTCTCCTGCAGGCTCGCGATCTCCTTGGCGGAAAAGCCGAGTTTATTAAAGTAATGCACTTGTGTCGCCGGGCACGAGGCCGCTGTGGACCCTGCCCCTGGCACGGTCGTATTTGGCCCGGGTCCCGCCTCGGGTATACAGCCGGCTCCAAGGAGTGCGAGCGTAACGCCCAAGCCAGCAAGTGATGTGGTTTTCATAGGATTGTTCCCATCATAGACGATCGTCGCGAGCTTTGCCACTCGATGGATGCATCAAATAGGACTATGCTACGAGCATGCCTAAGGTTATTGTCTGTGGGGCCGGAATCGGCGGATTGACAGCTGCCCACGAACTGGCAAAACACGGTTTCCAGGTGACCGTCTATGAACGCAACGCCGAGCTAGGAGGGCTCGCACGAAGCCGAACGCTTAAGCATCGTGGGAAAGCCTACCCGACGGAATATTCGTGGCGTATTTACGGAGTCGATTATAGGAATCTTTTCCGAATCTTGCATGAGATTCCCTTGCGGGAAGATGCGTCGAAATCCGTGTATGACCGTCTGGTGCATGTGAACGATTACATATTTCCGCGAATCGGCGCGTCGGAAGCGGTCCTGAGTCGTGGCGATCACGCGGAAGCACTCGTCGGTCGAATCGGGTATTGGGAATTGCTCAAATCTCTGGACATCGTGTTCCGTTGCCGAACCATGTCCACGGCACGCATGGATTCTATGGATCGGATGAAATGGAAAGACATCTGCAAGCACCTGTCTCCCGAGGCAAAAAAATTCATGGTCCGCATGTGGGGACCTGTCCTCGGTATGGATCCTGATCAAATGGGATTTCCCGTGATCGCCCGCTCCGTGCAGATCATCATCGATGCGCTCCTTGGCAAGGTGAGCGGCCTATATCTCATGGACCGCCCGACAAATGAGGGATGGTTCGATGAGTGGGCCGCATATCTTACAACCAGTTACGGTGTCACCTTTCGCACGGAGACGGAAGTCGAAGACATGCTTGTGACGAACGGCCGTGTTTCAGGGGTGCGGTTTCGTGACAAGCGATCGGGCGAAACGACGACGGATGCGACGGATTACGTGGCGTGCGGATTGCCGGTGGAAGTCGTCGCATCGATGGTAGGGAGGAACGCCGTTCTCGCGAGCCATGATGGGTTTCGCGGCATGTCATCGCTTGATCGCATCTCGAAACAAGTCCAGTTGTCCGTCCAGTTGTTCCTCGCAGAAAAACTTGTGTATCCAGCGGAAGGCCGCATCGTTCTCTATCTACCCGACACACCCTGGGCCCTCATCATCGAGCCGCAAGACCTTGTCTGGGGCAAAACCTATTGCACGGATCCGCGCGTAAAAACGGTGCTTTCCGTCGGTATTTGTCAAACAAACGCTCCTGGTTTGAGACACAAAAAACCTTTTGTCGAATGCAACGAAGCGGAGGTTGAGCAGGAAGTGTGGGAACAGATCGTGCGATCTCTGGAGCATTCGATCATCCGTACAGAGTCCGGCACCCCCGTCGATCAGGTGGAAATCGTCCTCTTCTACATGTGGGACAGCTTTCGGTTTGATCCGAAGGCGAAACGGATCGTTATCTGGGAACCGAAGTTCAACAATAACGCCGGCGCCCTCGCGTTCCAGCCCAATGTTCGTACCGGGATTCCCAATCTATTATTTTCCACCGCATACACAAAGACGGACCGTTTTTCCTATAGCATGGAGGCCGCCGCCGAAGCCGGTACGCGTGCCGCCAACGCGATTCTGGAGATGGAAAACGCTAACGGCGCATCGTATGAACCGTCCGTCGTATTTCCATTCCAGATCGCATCACGCACCCTGCGTCCGCTCGTGGTTCTGGATCGCGGGCTCTTCCGGCTCGGCATGCCGCATGCAAGCACAGCGACATTCGGGAGTAGCCTTGCGCTCATCGCGCTCTATGCCCTCATCGTAACCACGCTGATTGCTGTGTCGATCTGGTGGATCGTTTGATCACGCGAAAAACGTCTTTTCGAATGCGCGCCGCGCATCCTGATAGGACGTGTTCGTTTCATCATCCGGTGTCGTGTAAGACCAGTTCCAATACAACTCCTCCGG
>CAYGDS010000041.1:0-7678 GCA_964348595.1 uncultured Gammaproteobacteria bacterium
CCCCGAAGTCATTCCGACGCTCGAGGTGTGCGGCAACGCGTTCGACGAGGACTGCGTGGGCGGTGATCTCATCACCGTCACGTGCGGTGGAGATCCCGATCTCGGCATGGTCTGCACGGTGAGCACCGGCGTGTGCGCCCGAAGCGGCACGTACCAGTGCGTGACCGTCACGGGTGGCTACGAGGTGCGCTGTGTGAGCGCGGCCCCCGCGATCATGCCGGCGCTCGAGATCTGCAACGGTCTCGACGACGACTGCGATTACGCAGTCGACGAGAACGCGGCTGGCACGGGTCCGTACACCGAGCCTTGCTGGACGGGCATGGGCCTGCCGGACGTGGGCATCTGTGTCTCCGGCACGCGCACCTGCACGGGTGGGACCCTCGGGGCCTGCCTGGGCCAGGTGCTCCCCATGACCGACGACTGCCTCACGGCGGCCGACGAGGACTGCGACGGGGGGAACGACCCCTGTCCGCCCATGCCGGGTTCCTGTGTCGGTTTCTGCGGATCGCCGTCGGCAGTTCCGGGTTCGAGCCCGCCCTGCTACTGCGATTCGATCTGCGCCGGCATCGGTGACTGCTGCGGTGACATCGCCACCGCGTGTCCGCCTCCGGTTCCGGATGCGGGCGTCGACGGCGGTTCGGACGCAGGTCCGGACGCAGGTCCGGTGGCGGACGCCGGCGTCGACAGCGGTTCCGCAATCGACAGCGGCACCATGGTGGATAGCGGACCGCCGCTCACCGCCTGCCGCGCTGGCCGATCCGGAACGAGCGCCATGACCGTGACGATCGACAACGCCCGTCTCGATACGCTTTTCGGAGCGTGCTCGGGCGGACGTCGCATCGGCGTCTGGGATCAGGAAGGGTGCCTCGACTACTCGGCGACGGGTGCGACCTCGCACACGCTCGACGGGCTCACGGCTGGTGGTTACTACATCATGACCGTGCTGTGCGGGAGCACCTACTACGCGTGGCCGTCGACTCTCATCGGCGCCACGGTCGCCGCGCAAGGCATCTCGAGCATCAGCTTCGACGGAGTCGAGCTCGCCGATGCGGAGACCCTGATCTGTCGTGACCCCTACGGGGATCCGACCCTGTCCGACCCGCGGTTCATCCGCCCGGCCATCCCGACCGCACCCGGCTTCTACGGCATCTGTCCGTAGCACGGTGTCCGCGCCGGTCGCGGACATCTCTACAGCCCGACCTCATCACACGATGGGGTCGGTTTTCATTTTGGGCTATACTTTGCGCATGTCCGAGCCATCGCACGTTGTCACTCCCGCATGGAATGCATTTCCACGTATCGGTTGGGGGCTTTTTCTCGTACTCTTCTTAATCGCGACCGGGGTGGTCGTCGGTGCCAAGGCGAGCCTGTTTCTCTTCATCCTCTCCGCTGTGGCAATCCTGATCGCCTGGCACGCACCGTACGGAACGTTCTACGTCGCCATGACGGCGAGCCTCCTGCTCGGGCTCTTGGTCTCTGTCTCCACAGGAGATGTCGAGTTTGGCGGTCGGGTCTTTGGCGGCTCCATCGACGTCACGATGGGCGAGCTCATCACGGGGGCCGTCATGGCCGCGTGGGCACTGCGCATCCTACTCCTATGGCGCGGGCGCCGCGATTGGAACTGGCGCCCGTGGCTCCCGCTCGCCATTCCCTTCGGTCTCGTCGTCCTCGCACACCTGCTCTCTGTGTTCTCACCGACGCATCCTGATCCGCTTCTCGTGCTCAAGTTCAGCTCGCGTCCCGTGCTCCTCGCATACCTCGCATCCGTCGCGCTACCCGTTAATTTTCTTCGATCAAAACGGCGTCTCCTCGTGCTCCTGCTTTGGATCACCGGCCTCGGCGTGTTCTTTGCCATCGACGGGTTTCGATCCCTCTTTGTCTACGCAGGATCTGACTTTGCGCTCGAGCGCGCGCGACCGCTCTTCCACCTCGGGTTCTTTAATCCTCTCGGCGGCAATCACAATGCGCTTGCGGAGACGCTGCTCATCACGGCCCCGGCCGCGCTCGCCTTTGCCGCTCTCTCCCGCGATCGACGCGATCGTATAGTCCTCGTTGCCCTCGCAAGTTTCATGGGACTCATCGCGCTCCTCACACTCGCGCGTAGCGCATGGCTTTCGCTCGCGGCCATGATCGTCTTTCTTCTCGTCACCGCATGGCGACCGCTTGTGCGTGGCCACGGAACGAAAATCCTTGCGGGACTCGTCCTGCTCGTGCCGATCGTAGTCTACATGCTCACGTTCTCATTGTCGGACGTCGTGCGCGGCTCGACCGACGCGCGTGCCATGCTCACCGACATCGCCGTCGCGCGATTTCTCGACAGTCCGATCTTTGGATTCGGCGCCGGTACCTATGTTTCGGAAGTCGGCAAAACGTACGCCTACATCATCGAGTTTGCGACGCCGCGAGATGCGCACGGGCTCATCCAAAAACTGATGGCAGAAACCGGCCTGCTTGGTCTCGTCACATTTGCGATCCTGATGGGAGCCGTGATCCACATGGCCGTAGGTTTTTGGCGGCGCATGCGTATCGAAAGTCCCGAAGGAGAGGCGTATGCGTATCTTGTCGCCGCATGCATCGGGGCCTTCGTCTACCAGCTGTTCGATACGACGTACTGGACGCCGCGTTTGTGGCTGCCCGTGGGCCTCATGCTTGCAGCCGGTCACATGTGGAGCGGCAAGGAGACCGTGCACGATCCAGATTTTCTCGCCGAAGAACATGGTTAAGTATCGCATCACGCATATCTTGTGGACGCTCGGGCGCGGTGGCGCGGAGCGCATGGTTCTTGATCTGCTCAAAGAGCTCCGCGCGCGCGGCCATGATGCCGGGCTCATCGCCGCGGGTGGGGGAGGGCCCATGCTCGCCGATGCCTTGCTTGCAGGCATCCCCGTGCGCGTGGCCCCCGAGGGTGGCCGTCGTGCACTCATACGATTTCTGCATCGTGAGCTCACGGAGCGCAGACCGGACATTCTGCACACCCATCTTGGTGGTGACATCTGGGCTGGCCTCGTCGGCAAGGTTCAAGGGATTCACCCATGGGTCATGACCGCACATAGCCACGAGCCCGATGTGCCGTGGCTCCAGCGCCTGGGCAGGCACTGGGCGTATCGATCCGCCGACCACGTTGCGTGCGTATCAAACGGTGTGCGCGACGCCGTCCATCAACGCTACCGCGTGAGCGCCGAGCGCAGTTCGATCATCCCGGTTGGACTCGATCTCTCCCGGTTTCATGTCCGCGAGGCGCGTCTTCCAAGTGACGTCCCAAGCCTCCTCACCGTCGGTCGTCTCGTTCCAGAAAAAAACCACGCCATGCTGTTGCGCGCGCTCGCCCTTGTCCGTAGACCCTGGACTCTTGAGCTTGTGGGCGTGGGGACGGAGCGCCTCGCGCTTCGGCGTCTCGCGGAAACCCTCGGCATCTTGCCGCGCGTGCGATTCGCGGGGGAAGTTGCAGACCCGGCCACAAAACTCGCTAGTGCGGATCTCTTCCTCTTTCCATCTCTCCACGAAGGACAAGGGCTTGCGCTGTTTGAGGCGGCGGCCTCTCGGCTTCCAGCCATTGCGAGCGACCTCAACAGTCTACGCGAATCATTTTCTGATCGCGCGGTTCGATTCGTGTCCCCATCCGACCCAGAAGCCTGGGCGGTCGCCATTCGCGAAACGCTCGAACGCTATGGCGAGGCCCTCACGCGGGCCGAAGAGGCGCGTCGCGTCGTCGTCGAGAACTATTCGGTTGATCGCATGACGAGCGCGTACGAAGGGCTCTATCGCAAGTTGCATACCCCCACGCACTCCTGAGCTATGCGCATCCTCCACGTCAACAAATTTTTCGATCTCCAGGGCGGAGCAGAGGTGTACATGCATCGGTTGATCCGCGAAGAGACCGATCGCGGTCACGACGTGCATGCCTTCTCCACGCGCAGCGAAAAAAATCTTCCCTCGCGCGACGAACGCTACTTCGTCACGCGCTATCACCTCGACCGTTCCGACGGCGCACTCGTCGATCTGAAAAAAGCGGCGAACTATCTTTGGAACGTTGAGGCGAAACGATCCTTTGCGCGCATGCTCGACGAGGTGAAACCGGAGGTCGTCCATCTGCACAATATCTATCACCACCTCTCGACCTCCATCCTTCCGGAGATCCGCAAGCGCAACATCCCATGCGTGCAGACCCTGCATGATTACAAACTCGCGGCGCCGAACTACGGCATGTTTGATCACGGCGCGCCGTGTGAGCGATCCAAGGGCGGGAAATATTACAATGTGATCTTGCATCGATGCCTGTCGCCCAAACTTCTCGCGAATATCCTCGCCGCCGTGGAAATGTATTTCACAAAGTCCAGGCAGGCGTATGAAAGTACGGTCTCATTGTTCCTCTGCCCGTCACGGTTTATGAAGGAGAAGATGGAGGATTGGGGCGAGCCGGTCGGTAAATTACGTTACGTGCCAAACCCAGGCGAGCTTGCGAGCGAGCCCGCAACACTCGGCGGGGGATACCTGCTCTACGCCGGCCGTCTCTCGCCTGAAAAAGGTCTACGCAGTTTCTTGGAAGCCGCGGTCATGATTCCAGAGCTGCCTGTGAAGATCGCGGGCCGCGGGCCGGAAGAGGAATCCCTTCGCGCATTCGTCGCCTCGAAAGGCGCGCATCACATCGAGTTCCTCGGCTTCCAGTCACCAGATGTGCTCACGCGACTGCGCCGCCGCGCCGAGGCACTTGTGCTCCCAACCTTGAGTTACGAGAACGCATCGACCGTCATCCTCGAGGCACTCGGCGACGGCGTGCCATGTCTCGCGACACGCACCGGCGGGAACCCGGAGCTCGTCGAAGACGGCGTGAATGGCTTTCTCGTAAAACCGGGTGATGTTGATGATTGGGTACGCGCGCTACGTCGTTTTCAAGCCGTGCCCTTTGAGGCACGCAAGGTGATGGGGGAGGCCGGCCGCGCCAAGATCGCTGGGCGCACATGGAAGCAGCATCTGGAGCTTGTGCTCGGCTGTTATCGTGAAGCGGGGGCAAGGGGCTAGTCCATCGAAGCCTTGGCGTGGGTGGATTGACATCCCCGTCATTTATTGCTAGGTTAGGCCGTTCTGGCTGTTTTGGCGCACCTTCACAGGAGTGAAACATGACCGCAGTCTACAAGTCATTTCGAAGCTGGTGGGAGGATCTACTGCACTCGCATCCCGAAGTGCGCGAGAACGCGCTGAATCATCCGCCGGATGATTGGACCCAGTATTATAAGTGGGAGCTGCCCACGGGTCGTGAACAAGAGGTCCTGCATACCTACCTCGATCTCTTCACGCGAACGAACATGCGGGAGCGGTTCGGGGAGATCGCCGCACGGGGTGCGCGACTCTTGGAGTGCCCACTCGAATTGATCCTGGAGACGCTGCGGCTTCCTGCGCCTTGGGATACGGGCGCTCTCTTCGAGAGCCTCCTCGTTCCTAGGAATGTTTGGACAAGAGACGGGTGGCGCGACGTACATGGGGTTGCGACGCTGGGCGGATCGGATCCACAGCGCACCATCCTCGAGGTACTTGCCCTCATGGATCCAACACGTCACGCGCGCGCTCTCCGCGCGGTGTACCTGTCGACCTTCGATCAGCCGGAATTCTGGCCTTGGCCGGAGATCGTGGGACACATCCGGAGCATGGCGAACGCGTGGTTCAACGGGTACCCGTGGTCGGGGGTAGTGAAGAGCCTGAGAGATGCGAGACGCAATGAAGATGCGCGGCACCTCCAGGGAGAAATCAAGCACCCCGGCATCAAGCACTCACGGGTGCGAGGCGGACTCAAGCGCCTTCGACCAATGATCCTCGACAGCGCGAATCGTGTTGGGTCGGTTCGTCTGCTTGAGATCTTCGACGAGGTCTACAAGATCGACCGTCAAATCGGTGAAGAGCTTGCCACGTTGTGCAAGCGGGTGGTTGCGGGAGCGATGGTCGATCGGGACCTTCGCACCGCACGCAACATGATCGCCGATTGTAACACCAACCCACGTGAGTCGGTGCTCGCGGCGATCGCGACGGTCGCGCTTCATTCGAATGATCGAAATGAGCTCGAGCGCAACCTGTTCCTCAAGATCGACTTCGAAGCGACGCTCGCACGGCAAAAGGCCGAGCGTGAGCAAGCCCTTGCTCGGCAAAGGGAGGAGCAGCAGCGCCTCGAAGCGGAGCGCGAGGCCGAGAAGGAACGCCGCAGGGCACACGAAGCCTTGCACCGGTCCTGGCAAGAGCGCATCGCCGATCGCTGTCGCGCCATCGTCACCGTCTTCAACGGCGTCATGGGCCTCGAGATCGATCCGGTGAGTCTCCTGTCCGGCGAAGTGCACGGTTCGTACGCCTCCATCAGCTCGGGTGGCGGAATGGGCATGGGGCTCCAGATGAACATCGATCTCCGTCAGGAGATCCGGTACTTCATCGAGGCGGGCACCTGGCTCGAGCTCGAAGAGGGAGGCGACGAAGCCGAGTGGGCCAAGGCCTACGACGCCGAGAACTTCCTCATCTGGCATGAACTCGCGCATCTCGCGGACGGGACCACGCTTCGCCGGCTCCTCGCCGGCGTGCCCGAGTACCGGACGCTCTCCGAGGAAGAGCAGCTCCAAGCGCGCGAGCTCGTGATCGACGCCGTCGGTCTCGGACTCGCCGAGGCGCTCTATGTCCATCCGGACAAAGGTCGGCACTTGCGAACGTCCGTCACGCGCCAAACGGCGATGCTCAAGGCACTGTGCGTGCAAACGCGCCGCATCCTCGATCATCACACAGTCGATGCACCCGCGGACAAGCATCTCCTTACCCGGCTCCGCGTGGAGCTCGAAACCTTCCGTACCCAGTCGGAGCTCGTCGCTCCGACGCTCGCCGCCCTCCAGGCGGTGCTCGGCACTGAGTCCGGACCCAGGTCGATGCAGAGGAGGGTGTACGAGGCGGTCTACGCCAAGGCCCGCTCGCTCGATCCGCTGAAGCTCGCCTTTCACCCCTTCGTCCAAGATCTCGCGGATGATGCGGAAGCCCCGTCGAATGATGGGGAATCCGAATCCTTCGCCGGAGCCAACTAGCTAGAACGCCGTCTCTCACTCGAGGGGCGGCGTCTTTCATTTCCTGTTCACTTTCGCGCCCTATGCTAGTCTATTCGCATGCGGCGTGGATTCGCAGCATTGCTCACGATTGCGGCCGCAGGTGCGGCCGTTTTGCCGTCTCCATCGATTGCCGCCATCGGGAATGACCAGGCGCCGAAGCTCATCAACTTTTTTCTTGGGTATCAAATCAAGCCGGATGACCCTGCCAAGCTCGCCAAGTGGGACATCGTCGTGCTCGACATGGATCAGCAGGTGCAATTCCCAGCAGAGGTGCGGCGCATTCGTGAGCTGAATCCTAATGTCAAAATCCTTGCGTACGTGAGTGCGGGAGAAATCGCGGAGGCGCGATTTCGCGGGACGCCGTCATCGCCAGGGCGCAAGCTCGCTGATCGCGTTCCGGACACATGGTTTTTGAAAAAGGTTGGTGGCGCACGATCGAGCTGGTGGCCGGGCGCTTGGGGCATGAATGCCACCGACCTCGGCCCGACGCACAACGGCCAACGTTGGAATACCTTCCTCGGCCCGTTCGTCCGCGACGAGCTCATGAGCAGCGGCTTGTGGGACGGTGTCTTTCTCGACGCCGCGTACGATCAAGTCACCGGGTTCTATGG
>CAYGDS010000042.1:0-3284 GCA_964348595.1 uncultured Gammaproteobacteria bacterium
CCTTCGTCCCAGGCGAAGGGCACGGCGATGAACAGCTGGTCGACCGTGGCGTACGCAAACACATCGGCGATGGCGTTCTTCGCGTCCGCCCCCTCAAACAGTCCAAGGTAACGAGCATACAAATACCCACCCGTCGGGATGGCGTAGGGATATGTCGAACCGTCGACCGTGGGAATCGCGCGCGTAAATCCAAACGCACGAAGCGCCGCTGCGGCGGTGAGTTGCGAAGTGAGCGCTGCGTACGAGCGGCCCTCGGCCAATCGTTCAATCGCCTCGACCGTTAATACATCCGTACGGCTCACGCCGGGGGCATACACATGCATGACCGGATTGAGTTGCGGATAGGAGACATGCCATATTGCAGTCACAATTATCGCGATCAGAGCAATCGATGTCAGATGGCAGAACCTAGATGTCAGAAGCACCGCATCTGACATCTGACATCTGAGATCTGACATCATTATTCCGGGGATGGCGATCCATGGCAGAAGGGCAAGAAGCCGGAGCGCGAACTCGTACTGTTCATGCGAGATAATATCGCGATAGCTGATCGCGGCAGCGGTGAAGAGTGACGCAAGAAAGATTCCTGCGATCGTGCCTGCGACGACGAGCGCCTCCTTACGTCGTGCGGACCGTCGAAGGTGCCAGAGCCCGACGAGCAACAACGTCCATGGCCACAGGGCATATCCGTAATAAAGGAGTGACCAAAGCGGGGCGACAGGTACCCATTCAAACGGAGGGCGAAACAAGACGAGGAACGTCGCCCACCATGTTTCGAGATCCGGCCAAACAATGATCCCTCCATGCTGCGCGGCATAAAACGCGAGGGCACCGGCCAAGCCAATGAAGCTCGCCGCGACGCTCGCTATGAAGAGCGGGACGCCTCGGAGATATCGCGCGAGTTCGTGCGAGGCAATCAGTCCCGCGGCCGGAATGCCGACGAGCGGGTGGATCGCAATCGTCGCGGCGGCGAGGGCGATACGCGCGAGCCGGGCATCACGATCGGTGCTGGACACGAGGAGGACGCAGGCGATGAGGCCGATTAAGGCGAAATTAAATGGCACCGTAAAAGTGAGATAGGCAAACGGGATGATCCACAGAAGCCAGAGCGGCGCTTCTCCTCGATCGCGACCGGTCCACCCATGCCAGCCAGTCACGAAGAGCGGGGGGAGGATCATGCTTGCAAGCAGGGGAACGAGAACGGCCTGCGCGGTCTGGAGGGAGATGCCCGTGAGTCTCACCAAGGTCGCAACCGTTACGTACTGTCCGATGTAGAACGGCTGCTTGGGAAGGATTTCGTCGAAACGAAGAATGTGGGCGGTCGCGGCCTCGTGGACGAATGGATCAAATCCGAATCCGAGCTGGTATACGAGGAGCGAAATCGCACAGGCCGTCCATGTGTGGAAGATCCCGAGCGAGATCCGCCAGCCGGAGGGCAATCCGCGGAGCGCGAGGAGGCTAAAGAATGTCCCAAGGAAAAAGAGTCCGAAGACCCCAATCGGCAGAGCCTGCCACGGTGAGATGATGCCCTCGTCAGTGCGGAAGAACCAGCTGGAGGCGAGGATGATGACATCGGCGACGATCGCAACGACGAGGTATGGCCACGCGGTTCCCGGGCTTGTGATCCGCCAGGAGATTTGTCGGAGGAGCGGTCGCACGGAGTACCCGAACGCGACGAGGGCGAGTACCGCGCTCACGATCGACAGCCAAAACGGCAATCGCCAAAGGTAATAGATCGCAGAGACCAGAACGACGGAACAGGAAGCAATGCCAAGGGTCCGTACGAGGAGCCGTTCCCCGGGACTCAGGCCTGTACCGGACGTGTGCGGTGTTTGTGCCATTGCTGTGCAACCTCTGCCACATCGGCTGGAGTGACCGGCGGAATGCCGGTGGGGCACTCAGCCTTCACCTTTGCGGACGCGGCATGCACGAGCCCGAGGGAGGCCGCATGCGTGCGATCGGTTTCGAGCGCTACTTTCGCGGCCGCTTCATCGATCACGTCAAAGGCCTTGTCTGGAAGAAAACGCTCATTGATAAACTCGATTGCGGCGTCGACGGCTGCCTCCACAGTTTCATCTGGGATGCAGACACCATGAAACTTCTCGTACTCTCCCTTCACACCCTTCAAGATCGCAACTGCCGTGTCGCGGCTCGGCTCCTCAACGAGCACGGGCTGGAATCTCCGATCGAGCGCGGCATCCGGTTTTAGATACTTCATGTATTCATGCCACGTCGTTGCACCAATGATCTGCAATGCGCCGCGTGAGAGGGCCGGTTTCAAAATATCCGCGATGTCGAGACTTCCTTCGGAGCCACGCGCCTGCTCGATCATGTGCAGCTCGTCGATAAACAAAATGTATTTACGTTCTTCGCCCTCGAGCCGCTCGATCATGCGGCGCAGGCGCCCTTCCATCTCGCCGCGAAATTTTGTGCCGGCAAGAATATCCGCCAAGTTCAAAGCGAGCACTTTTTTACCCTTGAATGCTTCGGGCACGTCCCCGCGCACGATGCGCTGCGCGATACCCTCGACGACCGCAGTCTTTCCGACGCCCGGTTCGCCAATGATCAGTGGGTTGTTCTTCGATTTCCTTGCGATCACATGCAGCACGCGTTCCACGACCGCATCCATGCCGATGACAGGGTCGAGCTTGCCCTGGCTCGCGAGCGCCGTGAGATCGTGCGTGAAGTCTGTGTAGGACTCGCCGTGCGGCTGCTTCTTTCGCCAAAAGAGCAACGCCGCAAACACGCCGGCGGCCACGACGACGGCAAGAACCTGCCAATTCATATGAGGATGTGGAGCGCTTCTCGATCAGCGCTTGAGACGTGTCGGACGATATCCCGGAACCGTGTACCCAGGCGTGTATCCAGGGGCGCGGTATCCAGGCACATAACCTGGTGTCACGTATCCCGGCAAAATCTGGTACGGGCGGAATCGCGGCGTGAGGTACTTGCGATAGCGTGGGTTGATCGTGAACGCGGCGACGCCGGCCACAATTGCGAGGCCAATACCTGCGGCGACGAGCACGCCGGTTTGGGTCTTGGTAGAGGTTTTCGTTGAGGTTGGCATATATGGCCATGAGTATAACATAGAGTATGACCATTGACATATTCATTTGGGTATGGTCAATTTACTGCCAGCACCGTCACAATGAACCTGCCACTTCAACCAAGAGGCATCCGTGTCCAACGACCAGTCACCCCTCAGCACCTCACCGACCGATCTGTCGGGTTCGTCGAGCATCGTCTCGACGCTGCCTATTTCGGCAGCTGCGTCCTCCAGGATG
>CAYGDS010000042.1:3294-7617 GCA_964348595.1 uncultured Gammaproteobacteria bacterium
TCCCGCCACCCCACGCCATGTTCGCCACCTTCCTGAGGCTGGCGTTCGAGCACGGCATCGTCAAGCAGGATGCCCTGCTCAAGATGATCCCCCCGAGGAGCATCCTCGATGCGCTCAAGAACGACAGGACACGTCTCATCGCCGCGTACCAGCGCGTGATGCAGATGGATGCGACGTTCGTTCAGAAGTTCGCGGCCAAGCTCAGCGTGGAGCGCATGGTCGAGGACATCACGATCGCCCTCGATGCCGATTCCGAAGCGGCCGACCGGTTGCGCGGAGATAGCGTGTTCGACGCCGCTCTCTTCGTCGATCAGTTGCCCCTCGGCGACATCTACAGCGCCGTGATGCCCACGGCGATGCGCAACGATGCGCCCACCAATCGTGCGTTCGCCGCACAGCTCCTTTCGGCTCTGGTCGCGTACGAGGCGTTCGGGCCCCAGCACCAGACGGAGAGGCACATCATGAAGTCCATCGGCTTCGATGTGCTCATGAGCGACAAGGTGCCGGCCAAGCTTCGTAGCCGGATGATGAACGCCATCTACCGAGGCGGTCAGGATCTCAAGGACGAACGGCGCCCGATGTACGCGTTCGTCTTCGATGCGTTGGTCGGAGGCGTGTCCTTCGGAGATCTCGCCGTGCATCTTCCCGTGCTCGTGATGGCCCGACCCTTCGCCGCCTACGTCGACATGCTCGGTCTCGTGAAGACGACCGTCGTGAAGCCGTCGGAGTTCCCTCCGGTGGGTGGGGTGGACGTGTTCCCGACGGCACCCCCACCGATCCCGATTCCGAGGGTTCCTCGTCCGGTGGACGCTGCCGAGCCTCGGACTCCGAGAACCTCCGAGGATGCGCCCGAGCTCGTCTTCGAACCGTCGGAGCAGTAGGCCGACCCTGATACGCACCCCCGCTTGCACTAAGCGGGGGTTTTCATTATCAAAAGAACGGCTCAAGTTAGCCAAGGAATTAACACGATCATTGGCAGGTAAAACCATTGACAAAACGGCCATTTTGTGTTATATTAGCTCGTTCGAAAATCTCACATCCCGCATCGCGGGAAGAAAGCACAGGGAGACATGGCACAGCGGATTTTCGGGTTCCTTCTCACTTCGATCATGTTCATGACGGGCTGCACCACGACCACCGTGGAGCTGTCCCACGACTTCGACGGCGACGGCGTCATCGACCCGGACGACAACTGCTCGGTGCTCGACAACCCCGAACAGGAGGACGCTGACGGCGACCTGATCGGCGACGTCTGCGATCCCGATCGCGACACTGCCGAGGGCGACCTCGACGGCGACGGCGTCACCGACTCCGAGGACAACTGTGTGGCGCTCGACAACGAGATGCAGCAGGACCTCGACCTCGACGGGCTCGGCGACGTGTGCGACGAGGACGACGACGGTGACGGCGTGCCCGACCTCATGATGCTGGGTGACCTCGACGGCGACAGCATCGACGACGGCCGCGACAACTGCGTCGCGCTCGACAACCCGACCCAGGAGAACTGGGACGGGGACGCCCTCGGCGACGTGTGCGACGAGGACGACGACGGCGACGGCATCTTCGACGCCGTCGACAACTGTCAGTTCGTCGCGAACGCCGACCAGACGGACACGGACACGGACTTCGTGGGCGACCTCTGCGACGCGACCGACAACCTCGCGTGTCCCGACTTCGTCTCCGCACACGAGTGCGGCGGCGGCTGGGCGCTCTGCGAGCCCGAAGGCCTCGCGACCGTGACCGTGAGCCACCTCGTCACCGCCTGGGACGGCGGACCGGCCATCTACTGGTACGCGGCCGACGGAAGGCGCTACGTCTTCCCGAACGTCGCCACGTTCCAGTCGTGGTTCCCGACGACAGGCGAGTGCCCGGTCATCCGCCGCGTGTCGAACGTCGACCTCGCGTCGATCCTGATCGGGGGCAACGTCACGGTTCGCCCCGGCACCCGCCTCGTGAAGATCACGACGGACCCCCGGGTCTACGCGATCACCCGTGGCGGCGTGCTCCACTGGATCCAGAGCGAAGCGCTCGCTTCCGCGGTCTACGGTACCAACTGGCGCCGTGAGCTCCTCGACGTCCCGGACTCGTTCTTCGTGAACTACTCCGTCGGCACGTCGATCGACGCCGTGAGCGACTACAACCGGTTCGATGTGTTCGCCGGTACGGACACCATCGACCAAGACCTGGGCCTCGTGCCCTAGTCACACACGTCGAGTCGCAAGACTCCGTGACTCTGAAAACCGCCAATCCATCTGGAAAGGCGGTTTTCAATTTGCTCCGTTGACGAAAGCGTCAATTCGGGGCACGATCTTCACGCTCCTTGTCGTGTGAATGTGGGGGGCGAGTGGCGGAACTGGTAGACGCACTAGCTTCAGGAGCTAGCGATCGCAAGGTCATGAGAGTTCGAGTCTCTCCCCGCCCACCACATCCGCAAGACCATACATACCAACCATGAAGTCAGAACCCAGAGCCCAGATGTCAGAACCCAGATGTCAGATGTCAGAATCTGACCAAGGATTGTTCTGGGTTGACTTCTGACATCAGACTTCTGACATCTGACATCGTTATTTTTATTGCCAAACATAACGGGTCTCGACGTACCACTTCATCATCGCTTGATAACGTTCAGCTGGTAACGCAATGCGCATCGGCTCAACACCCTGGATCTGCTTTGAGACGAGGAACGCGTAGGAGGGTTGCACGAGGAAGAGCGCTGGGTGACGCGCGACGATCGCATCGGTGAGTCGGTCGCGCGTTCGTGCGAGCGCCTCGGTGCTCGTGGCTGCGAGGACATTTTCGAGCGCCTGGTCGATCTGGCGATCCGAGATCACGGAAAAGTTTTTTCCATGCTCGCCCGTTTGCGCGCTTGCCCAGAGCGGGGAGAGATCTTGCGAGGGAGGAAACAGCACGTTCCAGACGAGGATTTGGTAGGCCCGTTTCGGAAGCGCCTCGCGTGCGAACGTACCGGCATCATGCGACTGGAGATCGACCTGCACGCCTACGAGCGACCATCGGCGGCGGAGAAACTCGGCGACCGCCACGAGATCGGGTTGATTCGGAACATCGATGCGGAGCACAAGCGGGATCGTCGACGTGGTCGATGTCGTGCTCGCACGCGTGCGCACGCTCGCCCCCTCCGCCAGTTTCCATCCGAGCTTCTCGAGCAACGCACGACTCCCTTCGAGATCAGGTTGCGTGCCCGTGCTCGTCGAAAGAAAGGGGAATGGGGATGTCGCGAGCGTGGCGTGGTTGCCGAGCAGTTCGGGGAGTTCCGATGGGTCCACCGCGAGTGTGAGCGCGCGACGCATCCCCTCATCTTTCAGAAGCGCATCCTTCACGTTGAAGTACGCGATCGTTTTCTGGGGCAGTTCAACGGAAATCGTCTGATGCTGATCCCCAAGAATCGCCTCAGCCTCGCCCCAGGGCACGAATCCAAGCACGTCGACTTGGTTGCTTGAAAAGGCGGCTGCGGCACTCGTTCGATCCGGATAAAATTTGATGCGCCAATCACGCACGTACGGTTTGAGACCATGGTAGCCATCAAAGCGCGTGAGCGAGTAGCCGATGAAGGTTCCCTTCCCGTCGCGCGTAAAACTTGCGACGCGATACGGACCGCTGCCAATGGGCCGGATGTTCGCATCCGCGAGTTGGGCATTCGCCGCAGGGATATCTGTCCAGATATGCGCCGGCAGGATCCCCACGTTCAAGCTCAAGAGAAAACTTGGATCCGGCGCATCGAGCTGGAATTGCACGGTAAGCTCATCCACGAGAATGGTTTGCTTGAGCCCGACAAAGAAACGCTGGAGGGGGCTGCGCCACGCAGGGTCCTTGAGACTTTGGTACGTGAACACGACATCGTTGGCTGTGAGTGGCTCGCCATCATGAAAGCGGAGCCCCTCGCGTAAGACGACCTCGAGCGTGAGCCCGTCATCCGTCCATCGATAGCGTTCCACAAGATCCGGCACGGCCTCAAACGAGTCGCTAATGCGAAAGAGTCCGGCGAACAGGAGCGTGGCGAGGTCACGGTCGACATCGTTATCCGTTACAGACGCGTACAGCGGATTGATATATTTCGGTGCGCCGACCAGGGCCTCGGTTACGCTGCCTCCCTCGGCCGGGGCTTCGACGAGACGTGTGCGGACGAGGTCCCCCGAACCAACGGAGATCCCCACGAGACACACAATGAGCGCGATCCAAAAAATACGGCGCTCGTTTTCGTTCAAGACACGGCCCACGAAACGCAGCTGCTTCCATCGCGGCACCTTGGATGGCTTCGCAACCGCAAGAACGAGGGCATGCGCTTCGGTGTGGGACGGCTTGAAC
>CAYGDS010000043.1:0-7525 GCA_964348595.1 uncultured Gammaproteobacteria bacterium
GTACGAACTATTGAAGCTGCTCGCGGGTGACCGTCGCAACATCACGGTCGTGGGCGACGACGACCAGGCCATTTACAAATTTCGCGGCGCATCGCTCGCGAACATCCTCCAGTTCCGCGATGACTATCCGGATGCAAAAACCATCGCGCTCACGGACAACTATCGATCACGGAAAGAAATTCTCGATCATGCGTATGGGTTTATCAAAAAAAATGATCCAAATCGTTTAGAAGTGCGACTCGCCGATACGGGATTGAGCAAAAAGCTCGAGGCCAAGAACGGCGTTGGGGGAGTGGTGTCGATCATTTGGAAAAACACGGTGGAGGATGAAGCGGAGGCTGTGGCCGAGTCGATTAAGGAGCGCAGGGAGCGCGATCCATCACTCAGTTGGAACGATGTTGCTGTTCTCGTTCGATCGAACGACGGCGCCGAACCGTTCGTACGCGCGTTCGAACGCCTCGGCATCCCATTCCAATTCATGGCGTTACGCGGACTCTACGCGAAGCCTGTCGTGCTCGACATCATATCCTTGCTCACCTTGCTCGGGGGACACCACGACTCTCCTGCGGTGTGGCGCACACTCCATACGCCCTCGTATCCCATGCCGGCAAAGGACACGGCGGAACTGTTGCAGTATGCGAATCGCAAGGGCGTGTCGCTCTGGACCGCGGTCGTGGATGCCAGGCTCGCGCACATCAGCAGCGACGGCGTAGCCATGGCGACAAAGCTCGTATCACACGTCGAGTCCCTCTCCGAATCTGCAAAGCGCGAGCCGCCGCTCAAAATGCTGCAGCTCGTCTTGGAAAAAAGCGGCTATCTGGCAACGGTCATGCGTTTTCCTGAACAGGAGAAGAGGGAGGCGCTCATGCATCTAAACGGGCTTGCTGACCGCATGCGTCGATACGAACATGCGACACACGGCCCGAGTCTGCGAGGATTTCTGGATGAGCTTACGCTTGAAATAGACAGTGGTGAGGAAGGCGCGCTCCGTGTCGATCCCGAAGCAGGCCCGGAACTTGTAAAAATCCTCACCGTGCATGCGGCAAAGGGCCTTGAGTTCAAGCACGTGTACGTCGTCTCCATGGTCGAGCAGCGTTTTCCAACACGCGCACGATCCGAGTCGATCCCACTCCCAGACGGCCTTGTGCAGGAGCGCCTCCCTGAGGGAGATCGACATCTCGAGGAGGAGCGACGCCTCTTTTACGTCGCACTGACGCGTGCGAAGGAAACAGTCACGCTCACCGGGGCTCCACAATACGGCGGGAGTCGTCCAAAGAAGCCCTCGGCGTTTCTTCAGGAAGCGGGTATCGAGGTTCCCGAGATCAAGACATCCGTCGTCGATGATGCGAGACGCCTGTCACTACCCGATCAATCACCGGAGCTTATGGTCTCCGACGTCATTCATTACACATTAAAAAAACGTTTCAGTTTTACTCAACTCGCCGCATTTCGCAAATGTCCCTTGCAGTATAAGTTTGAACACGTCTATCGGATTCCCAAATTCGGGACGTATCAAAAAAGCTTTGGCCAATCCGTTCACCACACGTATCAACAAATTCTCGATCTCCATCTCGCACGGAGCCGCGGAGTACAAGCGACCCTGTTCGATGGCCCGACAAGGCGACAAGGCGACAAGGCGTCCGGCTTTCTTGTTTCTATCGACGAAGCCCTCGCCATCTTCGACGATGCGTGGATCGATGAATGGTACGAGTCCCGTGAGCGACACGATGAATACAAAGCGAAGGGGAGAGTCGCTGTCCAACATTTTTGGAGGGCGACGACCGAGTCTTTGCCCGACGTTATAGCCGTCGAAAAACCGTTTACCCTCGTTCTGGGCCAACACTCGCTCAAAGGCAAGATCGATCGTATCGACACATTGCCCGATGGTTCGGCATGGGTCATTGACTACAAAACGGGTTCAGCCAAAGACGAGTTGTCGTCGGAAGATAAGGAGCAGCTCCATCTCTATCAGGTGGCGCTCGAGGAGCAGGGCGTGAAGGTCGGTCGTCTCACATATGTATACGTGCTTGATTGGGTCATGACGGATGTCGATTTACTGAAAGAAGAAAAACGCGATGCGTTCTTAGAAAAAATCTCTGAACGGATGACGTCCATCCTTGCTTCTGATTTTCGACCAACACCGGAGGCGTTCACCTGCAAGTATTGCGACTTTCGGTCGATCTGCGAGTTCAAAAAGTTATGAGCTTCCAGTCGATAAAACGCATTCTTCCCTCTGCGATCGAACAGGCCGGACTCAAGCGTCAAATGGACGCCGTACGCGTATTGGAAGTTGCACGTGAACTCCTTTGTCGTCTGTGGGGAGAAGAGCGCGCTTCATTTGTTCAATGGGTTTCCTTTTCAGAAGGTGGGCTGAAGATCGAATCACGGTCCGCGCCAGCCGTTCAAGAGCTGAAGCTCATGGAGACACGTTTTATGAATGACCTGAACCGTCAATTAGGATCGCGCGTTGTACGTTCGTTGAGCATTCGATTGTCCTAGCGTACACTGGCTCTGTGTCGTACTATCTTTTTCTTGCGTGCATGTCCGCCGGAACCATCCTTGCTTGGGGTGCGTGGCTCGCCGTCCTCTTTAACGTCAATCCTTCGGAAGCCGGCTGGGTTGGACATGGGGCATTCTTTCTCACGCTTTTCCTGGCCCTCGTCGGGACCCTTGGGCTTCTTGGGACGCTAATGCGCGTCCATGTTCTCAAGCGGGCGCAGGTCATTCTGCGTGAAGTGAACATCGCGGTTCGGCATGCCATCCTCCTCTCAGCCATGATGGTGTTCAGCCTCTTTCTTTCCGTAACCGGGTGGTTCACCTGGTGGAGTTTCCTGATCCTGCTGGTCTGTATGGTCGTGTTCGAATACATAGCCCTGATGATCCAGGAGAGCAAGCGATCCTAGGGAACTGTCTGCTCTTGACACCCTTGGCATTCTGTCGTGCGGGCGACTAAGATACGACCCGGTATGTCCGGTGTTACAACTTCGATTTTTCTGGTAATAACAGCGGTATGCACGAAAGCCGTATGCGTATTATAATGCGCCTTTATCATCTCGTATGCCGGTCTAATGCCGGTATATCGAAGTTGTAACACCGGATATGTGGTCTCGCTTTTTAGGGCATTTCACCAAGCAGCTCGGGATTGACCTCGGGACGGCGAACACGCGTATTCATGTGGTCGGAAAGGGGATCGTGGTAAATGAGCCCTCCGTTGTCGCCGTGAACCGACGCAATGTACAGGTGATGGCGGTTGGACACGATGCGCTCTCCATGGTCGGAAAGACCCCGGCACATATTCAGGTGACCAGGCCGCTCCAGCGCGGCATCATTGCCGATTTCGAAGTGACCGAAAAAATGCTGCGATATTTTTTTGAGAAAGTACACGATGACAAAGCGATCGCTATCCCGCGCCCCAAGGTTGTGATCTGTGTCCCGCTAGAAGTCACCGAAGTGGAGCGGAAAGCGGTTGGTGATGCGGCGAGTGGAGCGGGAGCTCGCGAAGTGTTGTTGGTCGAAGAACCCATCGCGGCGGCGATCGGGGCTGGGCTCTCCATCTCCGAACCGGTGGGTAACATGGTGATCAACGTTGGTGCCGGCTCGACGGAGATCGCCGTGATCTCGCTGAACGGAGTTGTTACCGCCAAGAGCATCTCCATCGCGGGAGAAGAGATGAACAGAAATATTATTCAATACGCTCGCGACGTATTCAACCTCCTCCTGGGCGAACGTGTGGCTGAGCAAATAAAGATTGAGATTGGTTCTGCCGTCGAGTTGCCTGAAGGTGTCGAGGCGCTCATGCGTGGACGCGATCTTCTCTCTGGCCTTCCTCGCCAGATCACGGTTAACGATGCGCAGATTAGAGAAGCGCTCGGGCGCTCGATCAAAGCATTGGTTGATCATGTGAAGGCGATCTTAGAGACCACCCCGCCGGAACTTGTCTCCGACATCTATCAACGAGGCATTGTTCTCACGGGTGGCGGAGCGCTCTTGCGTGGGCTTGATGAGGCCCTCTCGCGTGGAACCGGATTACCCGTACGTATCGCCGAAGACCCGGCGCTGTGTGTCGTGCGTGGTACTGCGTATCTTTTGGAGAATGCCGCCCTCCTCTCCGATGTCGCCCTTCCGGCGACGGATCTTGTACGGGGCATATAACCCATGTTCAAACCAAACCGCTGGTTCGTGCTTCTCGCGGCACTGGTTGCCGTTGGGATTATTGGACTCGCCGGACTTTGGCCGCTCCGTGCATGGGTCAGAGCCCTCACGCTCCCTCTTGCTCGAGAGCTCTCCCGTCTGTCGGGTTTTGCGGCGCAGAACAGCTCCGTCGACGATCGTGTACGCGAGCTCGAAGCACGTTTGAATGGCATGGCCGTCGACTACGTTCGATTACAAGCGCTCGATGAGGAGAACCGCTCCCTGCGTGCCCAGGCACGGTTTCTAGAAACGTCCGGATACGACAGTGTAGGCGCGCGCGTCATTGGTCGTGACATGCAGGGGCAGCGCAGCTTATTTCTCATTGACCGTGGGAGCCTCGATCATGTCGAAGTGGGGCAAGCGGTAGTGACCGATCAAGGGGTTTTCATCGGGAAGGTCAGTCAATTGCAAGATCGTATTGCCACCGTTGAGCTTCTTACCGATCCAACCAGTCGTGTGGCCGCCTCCGTCATTGACTCACGTGATCTCGTAGGGGTCGTCGAGGGGAGGGGAAACGGAGCCGCGGCGCTTACCTACATCCCGACGCAGGCAGGTGTGAAGCGGGATATGATCATTGTGACGGCTGGAACCGAAGACAAGGTACCAAGGAATCTACCGTTCGGCATCGTGAATACGGTGGAAGGGGAGCCTACAGACGCCTTTTTACAAGCAACCGTTGAGCCGCTCGCTCCTCTCACGAGAATTGTGTTCGTATCCGTGCTGCGTCCTACGGCGCTGCGCCCAGGATTATGATCCGTGTGATCGTTGCAATCCTCCTCGGCCTTCTCACCGGACTTTGGGAGACTGCGGTGGCTCCGTTTTTGTCCCAGCCTTGGGGATCGTTTCATCCCATTATTCCGATCTCGGTCCTCCTCCTGGTTGCGAGCGGTAGAACACGCGCCCTGGCCTTCGCCCTTCCGGCAGCAGCCGTGCTGGATGCGTACATGGGCTTCACATTTGATCTCGCATTCGTGCGCTATGCATTCATCATGTTCGCCCTCGAGCTCGTGATGCGGCAGTTTCTGACAAATCGATCGGTGTATGCAAGTCTCCTCCTCGCCATACTCGCCCGTCTTCTTGATTGGGCGACAGCGGGCGTGACCGGATGGCTCGGCGTGCTGATCAATGCGACGGCATACGGGTGGCATCTACCCGTGGGCGCGCTCTCGGTTTTGGCTTGGGATCTCGTGATTACGGCACTTGGATTTCTCGTCATCGCGCGCTTCACAAGCCGATTTCGCATCCACATGGGAACGACGATCGGTATATGAGATTCGCCTCGAGAAATTCGCCGTCGCACGAACTCTTGCAGCACGAGGTATTTTTTGAAGAGAGGATGAACACGCTCGAAAAGCAACAGCTATTTCTAGGGCGAGCATTCACTCATGCACGTTCCCTGGCAGCTGTCCTGGTGACGTGCGCCATGATGTCTGGGCTCGTGGCCCGCGCCGCTTGGATGCAGACGTTTTCCGGTCAGGCTTTTTTGGAACAGGCGGAGGAGAATCGCCTGCGTCGGCTTCCGATTCCCCCGCGTCGCGGCATCATTCGTGATCGGATGGGTCGCACGCTTGCGGACAACGTATCACACTTTCAGGTCACGCTCACCCCTCAAGGTCTTCCAAGAGATGCGGAAAGACTCGAATCGATACTTGCCACAGCTGCGCGTCTGGTCGGTCGCCCCTTGCTTGAGATTCAGACATTTGCACATGCAACCGGCAGCGCGCGCGGAGAAACGGTGTCCATTGCGAGCGATCTTCCCTATGACCAAGCGATGGCCTTCGCCGTGGCTCTTCCGGATCTCCCCGGGTTTAATCTCGAAGTCGGTGCGAAGCGTCGGTATCCCGAATCATCGGATATCGAGAGCCTGTCGCATGTCCTTGGTTACCTCGGAAAACTTTCGCCAGACGAATATCGGCATGCGCGCGAGCTCGGATATCGTCGCAATGACGAACTTGGGATCACCGGCGTAGAAAAATCGTACGAGAGCTACCTCCGCGGGACTCTCGGTGAGCGCGTCCACGAAGTTGACGCGCATGGCAGAATCATCGCACTCGTCGGTGATACGGCGCCAAAGGATGGCCAGGACCTTGATCTCACGCTCGACATCGAGCTGCAGGCGCGGACGGAAAAGGCCCTGCGAAGCCAGATGAAGCGCGCCGGAACCGAGCGCGGGGCGGTCGTAGCCCTCGATCCACGGGACGGTTCGATCATAGCGCTCGTGTCTCTTCCTGCTTACGACAATAATTGGTTCTCCGGCTCCGTCTCGTCCACGTATTATGGAAAGATCTCCGACGATCCGAATCAACCGTTGTTTCCGCGGGCATGGGCCGGCACGTACCCATCCGGTTCAACGGTCAAAATCGTCATCGCGGCCGCTGCACTGATTGAACGCATTGTATCGGCCAACACGACCGTATTTTCCGTCGGTGGCATTCGTGTGGGCCCATGGTTCTTCCCCGACTGGAAGGCCGGTGGTCATGGCCCCGTCAATGTACGCAGTGCCATCGCGTGGTCCGTCAACACCTTCTTCTATACGGTAGGAGGCGGATACGAATCGTTTACAGGGTTGGGCGTCGAGCGATTGTCCGAATGGATGCGTCGGTTCGGTCTCGGCTCGCGAACCGGGTTGGATATTCCCGGAGAAGGGGAGGGGCTCGTCCCAGATCCTGACTGGAAGCAAAAGGCGAAGGGCGAACGTTGGTTCGTCGGCGACACGTACAACCTTTCCATCGGCCAAGGAGATCTCCTCGTGACCCCCATGCAAGTCGCGGCGTATACCGCGAGCATTGCAAACGGAGGTGATCACTTCGATCCTCACGTGGCGAAGCTTCCTGCGACGGAGATCAAGCGACATACCATCACAAGCGAGCACGCGTTCGAGCTCGAACTGGTCCGTCAGGGGATGCGGGATAACGTCACATACGGTTCAGGCCGCGCGCTTGCGGACATGCCGTTCCCGGTCTCTGGCAAAACGGGTACCGCGCAATGGCACGCCGAGAAAAAAACGCACGCATGGTTTACCGCGTTTGCCCCATCAGACGATCCCGAAATAGTCGTCACCGTCCTCCTCGAGGAGGGAGGAGAGGGTTCTTCGGTCGCGGTTCCTGTCGCAAGGGCCGTATTGGAGGAGTGGTGGCGAACCCGTAGCCCATAAACAAGACCATGATGTCAGAACTCCCGCCTACGCTACGGCTACGGCGGGCAGGCAGATGTCAGAAGTGACGATTTACAGATTCTGACATCTGACATCTAAGATCTGACATCGTATTGATTGTTGATTGCACAAGCTCAGATACATCCTGGACTCCTCTGAACCAAGAGGAACATGCAATAT
>CAYGDS010000044.1:0-7478 GCA_964348595.1 uncultured Gammaproteobacteria bacterium
CTTCAATCGAGTCGGATCCCAGGAGGCGAGGGCGTATACGATTAAAAACCCTCCGAGGAATCCTTTCAGCGTTTCCTGAGGCACCCAGGTGACGAGGAGCGCTCCGAGAAGAGTTGCGACCACGCTCGGGAGGCCGAATCGGAGCAAGAGCCGCGTGTCCAATCCTTTATGAAAGAAACTCACGCGACCCACGTTTCCAAAAAGATGCAGAAAGGCGACAAGGACGAGAGCGGTTGGAAAATCGAAGAACGCGAGCGCGATCGGAAGCGCAATGGTCGACGAGCCGAACCCGGCGATGGTGCCTACGATCTCGGCGAAGCCGGCAAAGAGGAGGAACAGCATGCCCTGTAGGATATCAGGTCTTCGCGTTATACTGGAGCCGTATGAAAATCAAACAGCCACTGCAAACGTTTGCCGGGAAGTCCGTCCTCATGATCGTGACAGGGCGCTGGGATGGAGTGGTCTATCACGCGGGAGATGGGGAAATCACCGAGCTCAAGAAGTTTCGCGTGCCAAAACCAAAGTATTCCGATGCGGAAGGATTTTCAAGTTCGAAGGGGCGGGGGAGTTTTCGTGCAGGATCGGAGCGTGAGTTAAATCGTATGAAACTCGATGAGGCGTTCGTGAAGGAGGCTGTAAAGTTTGTGAAGCAGGCGGCAGGATCCAAGAAGTACGACGCCGTATTTGTCTTCTCCCCGCCCGAGCTCAAGCAGTCACTCCCCGCGGCGCTTCCGTATAGCTTGAGGTCTAAAATCCGGGGGACGATCGTGGGAAATTATCACGAGCATCACCCCTTTGATCTCGTAAAACTCGCTGATAAAAAACTCAGGCCAGCCAAGTGGTTCTAGCTCTTCCCTGTGGATAACTAGGCTCCGTTTTGTCATGCGGTTAGCCAAAATCGGTTCGCTCGCACGGAAGCCCTCTCCCTTTTTCTTCGATCTTGGTACAATGAGTGTACAATTTATTCTTTAGTCATTGTTTCATATTTCATTATGATGATGGGCAAGATGTGCAACGTCCACACGATCTCTGCGTGGCTCCTGTGGATCGGCGGTATCAACTGGGGTCTCGTCGGAATCGGTTATTTCATGGGTTCTGACTTGAACGTCGTAAAACTGATCCTCGGCGCCTGGCCGCAAGTGGAAGCGATCGTGTATGTCCTCGTCGGCGTCTCGGCCGTCATGATGCTTACCAAGGGCAAGTGCAAGATGTGCATGGTAGCTGGTGAGAAGAAGATGATGTAAATCCCGCAGCAAACACAAACCCCCGTCGAGCTGAGCTCGATCGGGGGTTTTTGTTCGCGTTGGGGGCCCTTGACACACGAGGAAGAACGGACTACGTTTCGTCTGCGTTAATCGTTCCTAGCCAATCGTCTCCAGGAGGTCAGACATGAATGCGTGCGCATCGGATCCCATCGGTTTCTTGAAGGAGGTACATCGCGACCAGCGTCGCACGATCTACGAGTGGAACTCGCCGGAGGAGGGCTACTCCTACAACTTCTTCGAGATCCACGCGGCGATTCCGCTCGGCAACCACTACCACACCAAGAAGGACGAGGTCTTCCACATCATGAAGGGAGGCGGGGTGGTGGTGATGCAGGCGATCGATCCGAAGACGGGGCAGCCGTCCGGTGAGCGTACAACGCAGTCGCTCAAGGCTCGCTCGGTCGTCCACGTGCGTGCTTTCACAGCCCACACGTTCGTGCTCGAACCCGGCAGCGAGATGAGCTGCTACTCGTCGAGTCACTACGACGAGAAGAACAACGACATGACCGGTGTGAAGCTGGTCGACGGTGCTGAGGCCGAGCGCCTGCTCGCCGAGACGCCGAAGCTGTAGTCATCTTCCTCTGAAGGGCATTCCCCTCAGAGGTTTTTCATATCTGACGACTCTATTCAGTATTGACAATCCGTACAATCTTTGTTACCAATGACCATCGTTCCTTTGAGTATTCCAACGTTGGAGGTCGGACATGGCGGAAAAGATGATGTACGGATTCCCGGTTCTGAAGGCGGAGGAGGTGCTTCCGTACCTCAAGAGGCATGGCATCGTCCCCTGGAGGAAGGTCGATGCGACGGTGGTGCTCGAGGAGCACATGAAGCGTGAGCTCACGCCCGAGCGTCGCAAGATCGCGGAGCGTTTCGCGCCCAAGACGGAGGTCCTCGTGCTCGAGAACCCGGTGAACGGGATCGTGGACGACTTCTTCCGCGCGGTCGGCAAGGACTGGGCCACGGTGTTCGCGCCGCTGCCCAACCCCGACGACGAGAGTGATCCGCTCATTCCGCTCATCGGCGAGTGGAAGCACGGTTGCGACAAGGACGGCGGCGACGAAGGCATGACGGTGGTTCCGCCTTCGGGTGTCGCCACCAAGGCCGACCTGGTCACGCAGCAGCCGTACCTCGCGGCGGGCAAGCGCGAGTTCGAGGAGGAGACCGGCATCGAGCTCGCCGAGGTCATTCCGCTCTCGGAGCACAGCTTTCCGAGTGCGGGTCGCAACCAGACTGCGCGGGCGTTCCTGTTCTTCGGGGTACCGAAGATCCCGGTCGTGCCCGGGCCTAACAAGCTCGACAAGATGGAGCATCTGAAGGGCTTCCTTCTGCCGCTCTCCGAGTGGCGCAAGTTCCTCCGTCGCTACCCGACGGGCGAGCTCGTCTCGCCCGCGATCACCCAGCTCGCGCTCGAGCACATGGGTCGCATCCACTGAACAACCCCCGGTTCGACCTATGTCGAACCGGGGTTTTTCGTTATACTAGCAATATGACTCTTTTGCCTCGTGCAATCGTTCTCACGGCCTCCCTCGCTCTCTTCGGGCAGGGCTGTCTTTCCGTTCCCCCCTCTACGGATCGCGCGAGACCATCTCAATCATCGACCGACGCGACCGTCGATGCATTGATCTACGATGCGGATTCAGCCGACGTCGCTGAGACGATCGCTGACACCGAGCCTGACGAGTTTAATGACGATGCGACTGAGCTCGATCTTTATCTCCAAACGGTAGACGAGTATCAATAGCTTCATGCGCAAGCTGACAAATAATGATGCGCATGCTAGCCTTTGCCATCACCTATGTCAGCCATTTCCATCAAGCGGCTTACGAAAACATATGCAAACGGCACCGAGGCCTTGAAAGGCGTGGATTTGGAAGTTGCCGAGGGCGATTTCTTTGGGTTATTGGGGGCGAACGGTGCCGGAAAAACCACCATTATCGGTATCCTTGCCGGACTCGTGAACAAGACGAGCGGTGAGGCGAGCGTGTTTGGCATCGACGTCGTCAAGGAGCCAGAACGGGCCAAGCAGATGATTGGCATTGTTCCGCAAGAGTTCAACTTCAGTATTTTTGAGAAAGTATACGATATCGTGATGGCCCAGGCTGGATACTACGGCGTTACGCATGCCGAGGCAGCGCCACGTGCCGAAGAAGTATTGAAGGCGCTGAACCTGTGGGAAAAAAAGGACGTGCTGTCCCGGGCTTTGTCCGGGGGCATGAAACGTCGCCTGATGATTGCCCGGGCTCTTATGCATCGGCCGAGGCTCTTGATTCTTGATGAGCCGACCGCGGGCGTGGATGTCGAGCTACGCATCGGGATGTGGGAATATCTGCGCGACTTGAACGCGAATGGAACAACGATCCTGCTCACGACACATTATCTCGAAGAGGCAGAACAGCTTTGCGAGCACGCGGCTATCATCCACCAAGGAGCGATCGTGAAGCAGGGGAGCATCAAAGAGTTGGTGAAAGGCCTCGACAAGCACACCTACGCCTTGGACGTGCATCCTGCTGGAACCGTGCCGGAAGTCTCGGGATTCGCCATCCGCCAGGTCGATGCCGACACTATTGAGGCCGACGTCAAAATAGATCAGAGCATCGGCGACCTCGTCGTCGCGTTATCTAAACAAGGATTGCACGTGAAGGACGTGCGAATCAAAGGGAACCGTCTAGAGCGGTTATTCCTCGAGCTGACGAGCGGTAACAGTCATCTCCCAAAGCTATGAACTGGAAAACCCAATGGGTCGCTTTTTCGACCATGGTTCGTTATGAGATCAAGCGCGTGATCCGCATTTGGCGCCAGACGATCTTCCCTCCGATCATCACGCAGTCGTTGTACTTCGTTATATTTGGTGGATTCATAGGTTCGCAGGTGCGAGAGATCAACGGCGTTCCCTATATGTTGTTCATCGTGCCGGGGCTCGTTATGATGGCCATGATCACCGCTGCTTTCACGAACGTCTCGTTCTCATACTTCGCTTCCAAATTCCAAAAGAGCATCGAAGAAATCCTGGTAGCGCCCGTTCACATCGGGACGTTGCTTGCGGGGTACGTTGCTGGCGGCGTCATCCGAGGTTGCGTGACGGGTTTCATGGTGTTCCTTATTTCGTTCTTCTTCGTCCGACCGGAAATTTATAGCTTCTCCATTCTCATTCTGTTTGCGGTGCTCGTGTCTGTGATTTTCGCTCTTGCTGGGTTCCTGAACGGTACCTTTGCAAAAACATTCGACGATGTTGGGACGTTTTCGACATTCATTCTCACTCCGCTCACGTATCTCGGAGGTGTCTTCTACCCGATATCAGCCCTGCCCCCTCTTTGGCAAACGGCGTCGAGGTTCAACCCTATCGTGTATATGGTCGACGGATTCCGATTCGGCGTAACGGGTATGAGCGAATTCCCATTGTCAATCAGTATCGCACTCCTGCTGCTCGTGATTGCGATTCTGCTCGGTCTCAACATGCGCTTGCTCCGCAAAGGAGTCGGATTGAAGCAATAAACCGTGCTATACTGCCCCTATGGACGCGAAACGCTACGAGCTCCCATTTTTCATCGCGATGTTTCTCGGGATCATCGTGGTCGCGTTTTTCATTTTCCAACCCTTCGTGCCAGTTCTCGCGCTCGCCGGCATCTTCGCCGTTATACTGCAACCTCTTTACCAGCGCATCAACCAATTCACACGTGATCGATTCCCGTCCGTCGCCGCGCTGCTTACGGTCACCTTTGCCGTTTTCATAATCCTTGGTCCGATCTCGTTTCTTGGAGCCCAGGTGTTCGCGGAAACGCGTGACCTGTATCGAAGCATCACGCAAAACGGTACCGAACTCATGACCATTCTCGACGAACTGATCGTCGAACCCGTACGCATTTACTACCCTGGTTTTGCTCCAGATCTCGCCTCGTACGCGGAACAAGCTCTGGGTTGGCTCGCGTCAAACCTAGGTCAAATCTTTTCCGGAACCATTCAAACCATCGTCGGCTTTTTCCTCGGATGTATGGCGCTCTATTATTTCCTCCGAGATGGAAAGCGCTTCACTCGATCTTTTGCAACGCTGAGCCCGCTCACAGATGAATACGACTTTCAAATTCAGCGTCGTCTCGTGCTTGCGATCAACTCGATCGTCAAGGGGAGCCTCCTCGTTGCGTTGCTCCAGGGTGTCCTTGCGGGGATCGGTTTTGCGTTCTTTGGTATCCCAAGCCCTGCCCTGTGGGGGAGCCTCGCAGCCATCGGCGCGCTTGTGCCGGGCGTCGGGACGACCATCATTATCGTACCGGCGGTCGCGTATCTCTTCTTCACCGGCAATACCTGGCAGGCGGCTGGGCTCCTCATTTGGGGTGCGACGGCCGTGGGACTCATTGATAACCTCCTTCGTCCAACGTTGATCGGAGCAGGGGTGCGCATACATCCTCTTTTCGTGCTTTTTTCCGTACTTGGTGGCATCACACTCTTCGGTCCCACAGGGTTTCTCCTCGGGCCCCTGGTCCTCTCGCTTCTCTATGCCTTGCTTGATATCTATCGCGTTCTCATCTTAAAAACAGAGCCGCACACGAAGATGTCCTAAGTTCAGCTTGGTTCCAGCAGCTATTCTTTCACCAGACGTCCGATGGGCCCTTCACGATCGAGATAGTCGTGAATTTTTTGATACGGAGCCTCGACCGTGAGTTGTCCGGCGGCGTAGGGAGCGAGTTCGTACACGTTCGCATGGAACACGAGGGCGTCATCCATGAGGAGGAAGGATCCGTCGTTCGCGAGTGTGGCGTCCGTCGTCTGATCTTCATGACGAATAAAGCGGCTGAACTCTTCCTTCACCTCGTCGTAGAGCGCATCTTCGTAGGCATTTAAATATTCCTGACGCACCCACGACGCGAGCGCGCGAAGACTTTCGCTCTTCACCACATCACCGAGGAGCAATTGCTTGCCTGTGCGCAGATCCAAATTGAGCGTCGCCATGCTCGGATTGCCGTGAGCGCCGCCCGCGTATTCATAAGTATTGATACGAAGGCTGAGCAATCCTCGGCGATTCAGGGTCACTTCGTAATTCGTTTCGCTGATATAGGACATGTTTTCCACCGACTCGTCGCCAAGCTCGGCACGCATCTGCGCAAGCTCTTCGCGACAGCCGTTTACATAGGCATCGCCGATCTCGGCGGGTGTTCGGACGGCACGGGTTGGAGACGTAGATTCCAGGCCAAACGCGATGCGAATCTCTTTGTTCAACGAGGCGATGACCTGGCCCTCGCCCTCGATAACCGGATAGGCATAGGTGAATGCGCACCCCGACGCAGCAGACGTCGAGTCGCCAGCGACTGCGCGCTCCGCGCGGATGGCTGCGGCTTCCGTCGGTGCCTGTGCTTGCGGTGCCACCGGCGGCGTCGGGGCCTTACGGACGGTCGGGCAGCCGCCGCCGATAACGCTGAGGAGGGCCAAAGAGGCCACGATTGCAGTTCGCATGTTCATATGCGGAAATTGTACGCTTGGCTCACTCAGCCCGCAAACGGTTGACAAGATTCACTTTTCTTGCTAGGATACAGCTCTAAATCGATATCCTATGTTCCCGCTAGATCGAGCTCGCTCGACCTCGGGACAGGCTCGACGCTTCCCAGGCTGTTCTGGAGGGTGGCCTCGAGTCACCCTCATATGACACCAGCCAATACAACGGCTCAGGTTTCCGGTTTTTACGGACTTGGGCTCGCCCCGAAGCTGCTCGAATCCCTCGAGCGCCATAAGTACAGCCAACCGACTCCCATCCAAACCAAGGCCATCCCGGTGGCCCTGGAAGGTTCGGACGTCGTTGGTATTGCCCAAACGGGCACCGGCAAGACGCTCGCCTTTGGTTTGCCAATGCTCCAGCGTCTCGCGCGCATCAAGGGCCGTGGGCTTATCCTTTTGCCTACACGCGAACTTGCCCTTCAAGTTGAGCAATCGCTCCAAACCATCGCCGCCGGTGCCGGTCTCCGTACCGCCGTTTTGATCGGTGGCGCGCCCATGAACCGCCAGGTTGATGCGCTTCGTAAAAATCCACATATCATCGTGGCGACCCCAGGTCGTCTCATCGACCACATGGAGCAACGTACGGTCTCGCTCACCGAGGTCAAGATTCTCGTGCTCGACGAAGCCGACCGCATGTTGGACATGGGTTTTGCGCCGCAGCTCAAACGCATTTTGGAACAAGTTCCTCGCGACCGTCAGACCATGTTGTTCTCGGCCACCATGCCG
>CAYGDS010000045.1:0-1042 GCA_964348595.1 uncultured Gammaproteobacteria bacterium
GAATCCGCGAGGCGGCTCCATGACTCCTATGTCTCAAGAAAATCTGGCCAAGTTGTCTTGCGAAAATTGTCGTAAGGTCAACTACCACACAACCAAGAACAAGAAGATCAAAGTGCGTCTTGAGCTGCGCAAGTACTGCAAGCATTGCAAGGCTGTGAAGATGCACAAGGAAACCAAGTAAGCTACTGTAGGCGCATGGTTTCCGCCCGCCCGACATTCGATCGGCTCCTCGGCTCCGTCCGAAGATCCGGCCTCGCGTTCGCGGCGGGTTTTTCTATGATGACGATCGAGCTCATGGCCGGGCGTCTCACCGCGCCGGCCCTCGGCTCGTCGCTTTACACCTGGACCGCAACCATCGCTTCCGTGATGGCGGGCGTCGCACTCGGGGCATGGGCTGGCGGTACCATCGCGGACAAGAAACGGAATGGCCCCCTCATCGGTCCGATTCTCCTCGTGGCCGCAGTTTCCGTCCTTGGTACGCTCATCGTCGCACAAGCCCTCGGCCCCATCCTCTCAGCCGCGAACGCACCGATCCAACTCCTCACGATCACGTTTGCCCTCGCGGTCTTCTTGCCCCCGTCCGTCGCCTTGGGTGCCGTGACACCCGCTCTCCTCACGCGGCGCCTCATGAGTACGACGCAAACTGGTGAGGTGTACGGCTCGCTCGGCGCTTGGAACGCGGCCGGCAGCATCCTCGGGGTCTACTTCACCGGATTCTTTTTAATCGGATACGTCGGCACACGCACCGCATACCTCGCGACGGCTGCCATTCTTGCGTTGCTTGGTCTCATCACCTGGATTCGCGAGGTACGTCGTTCCACACCCGTCGTATGAACGTCTGGCACATTCGCGGACTCGCGTTTGCGACGGGCTTCGCGCTCATGCTCGTGCAAATCGTCTCCGGACGTGCGCTCGCGCCCTACGTCGGCACTTCGATCTTTACGTGGACCAATGTCATCGCCACGACCTTGCTCGGCATCGTCGTCGGCAATGCCATGGGTGGCATCCTCGCAGATCGTCGAGGAGGGAAGCGAGTGCTCGC
>CAYGDS010000045.1:1052-7474 GCA_964348595.1 uncultured Gammaproteobacteria bacterium
GCCCCCATGCACTTGATTTGGCGCAGCACGCTCTATGGTCTCCTCGTCTTCTTCACGCCCGCACTCCTGCTCTCCGCCATCACGCCGCAGCTCGTCAAAATGTCGGTGCATGATCTCGAGCATGCGGGATCCGGCGCGGGATCGATCGCGGCATCGAACGCGATCGGCAGCATCCTCGGTACATTGTCCGGAGGGTACGTGCTCATCGCATCCCTGGGCACAAAAGGACTCCTCACGGCCACAGCCCTCCTGCTCATTGCCCTCGGTCTCCACGCAGGCAGGGGCGACAAGCTCTGGAAAAATCGTCTCGCTTTGCTCATGGGTTTGTTCCTTGTCGGGGACTTCATTGCCCCCGGCCATTGTCGCGTTGAGACCGATTATTTTTGCATCCGCATCCAACAGAAGTCCGATGATCACGGCGTCGACCGCTTCGTACTCAGGCTCGATCATCTCGTCCACTCGCTTGTGACACCATCGGATCCGTCACGTCTCGGATACAGCTACGAACGGATCTATGCGCAGTTGCTTGGCGCACGTGCTCCCGAGGATGGACGATTCCGGAGCTACTTCATCGGCGGGGGAGGGTATGTGCTGCCGCGGTACATCGAGCAGTTCTATCCGGAGGCCACCGTCACCGTCGCCGAGATCGATCCCGGCGTTACCGAGGCGAATCACGCGTTCATGGGATTGCCGCGTTCCACGTCGATCCACACCGTGAACGAGGACGCGCGTCAGCATCTGATCCGGACGAATGAGAGCGGCTACGACTTCGTCTTCGGAGACGCCTTCGACGATTTCAGCGTGCCGTATCACCTCACCACGGTCGAGTTCCACCAATTACTCAAATCGCGTATGTCGGCGAGCGGAACCTATGCACTCAATATCATTGATGATCCTCGCTACGGCCAGTTCACCGCCTCCATGTACCGCACGCTCTCCGCGGTGTGGGCGCATGTCTACATCGCGCCGCAATCCGACACCCTCGTATCCGGTCGTCGCAACACCATTGTGCTCATCGCAAGCGATGAACCCATCGACATGCTCGCGTGGAGTAACGCGTGGTCATTCGCGTCCACGGACGTCGACTATGGTGGTGCCAATCCCAAGAATACGATGACGTTACTCTCGGACGAAACCGTCCAATCGTTTCTTGATACGCATCTCGCTCAAGCGCTCACGGACGATTTCGTCCCCGTCGAGCGCTACCTCGCACCGGTATTCAGGGATGCCTATTAGGCAATACCCGATGTCAGATGTCAGAACTCAGATGTCAGATCTCCCACTCCTCATTTCCGTAATCGTTATAAATTCTGACATCTGACATCTGAGTTCTAACATCGTTTTGCTGCCCCTTGCTACACGCTACTCACTACATGCTATAAGCTCTTCGTATGAAGGCCCCGCTCACCGGTCAGGATTTCTACCGTTTCTACCAATGCCCCCTCTGGCCCTACTGGGAGCGTTTTGGCGATCCTGCCGATCGTCGCCCGCTTACGGCAGCCGAAGAAGAGCGTATGGCCGATGGCCTCGCGCATGAGCGCGCCATCGTGGAGCGCCAGTTCCAGTCGCTCCAGGAAGTCGCGATCAATGATCCCAAAGAGGGAGTCAAAGCGACCATCGCGCTCATGGAAAGTGGTGCGCCGCTCATCTATCAAGCCTGGCTTGCGGATGGCGAATGGCTTGGGCGCCCCGATATTTTGGAGCGTCAGCCCGGAAAGAGCCGCTTCGGGAACTATTTCTATACGCCGGTCGATATCAAGCGCGCGCACAGTCTGAAAAAAGAGCACAAGGCGCAGCTGTCGTTTTATTGCGCGCTGCTTGAGCGCGTCCAAGGAGCGTTCCCGGGGCATCCGGCCATCATCAATGCGGACGGGGAGCGCATTGTATTCTCAGCGGAAGAATTCCTTCCCGAATTCCAAGAGATTCTCGGAGTCCTCGAGCGCATTCGTGATGGGCAGATGCCAGAGTTTGTATTTCGCAAAAGTTCCGTCGATACATCCCCATGGGGCAAAGCGACCGAGCGTCTCATGGTCGAGCGTGATGATATCGCCCTGCTCTACAACGTGGACTTGCGCCGCCTCCGGGCACTTCGCAGTCTTGGGATCGAAACCGTTCGCCAAGCCGCGGAGATCGATCCAGAAGCGCTCGAAGCAGAGGCCCCAGGGCTCACCTTGCGCGGTCTCGAATCCGCGAAGCGCCAAGCCGTGAGCCTGCGCGATCAGAGCGTCATGATCCGCGAGCCGTTCACGGACCCGACCGACGAGCTCGAAATCCATTTTGATATCGAGAGTCATCCACCAACAGATACGGACTATCTCTACGGGATTCTCGAAGTTCGCCCCGAGGGCGCGACGTATCGCGCCTTTCTCGCCGAGCGTCCGGAGGATGAAAAAAAGATGTGGAAGGAATTTCTGCACTGGATCGCGACCCTGCCCGAGCGATACACCGTCTATCACTATGCGCCGTACGAAGTGCAGCGTCTGCGTGAGCTCGCCGATCGCTACGGGGATGCGACGAATCCCGATCTTGAAAGGTTTGTGGAGCGCCTTCACGATCTCAAAGAAACAGCGCGCGACCATGTGGTGTTTCCTGTCTACTTTTATAGTCTGAAGGCTATCGCTAAATTCCTCGGGTACCGCTGGGAGGGCGACGTGCATTCCGGCGGGGACTCGGTCATCGTGTTCGATCGCTGGCTCGAGACCGGTGCGCGACATTTGCTTGACAGTATCGTCAAGTATAATGAGCACGACGTGCGGGCGACAGCGTTTCTCCTGAACTGGCTTCGCCGGTACGCCGGGCAAGAAGACATCTATCGTAAGCCGTATCCATGGACCTCCGTATGAAACACCGATACCTCCTCGCAACCGCCACGGTCTGTTTGATCGTCCTCGTGAGTTCCGGGGGCCCGGTCTTCGCACAAGAAGCGACCTCTACGTCGCCGAGCGTTCCTGTCGAAGAGCAGACACGCGCAGAGCGCGACGGGCAATATGAGCGTGCCGTTGTGGCCACCGTAACAACGGCGACGCAGCCCTCCGAATTGGGCGGTGAACAAATCGAAATCTATTTAGTAAAATTCCTTTCCGGTCCGCTCAAGGGCGAAACGCGCGAAATCAAAAGCAGCGTCGGATCAAACCCGTATCAGCTTGATCCGAAGACGGGGGATACAGTCGTCGTCTTCATGCAAACGAGTGCGGCCGAGGGGGGCTGGAGTCTCTATCTCGAAGGATTTGATCGACGAGCCACCATCATTTGGCTTTTCATCCTCTTTTTTCTCACGCTGGTGTTCTTGTCCGGTTGGCAAGGTGTCAAAGTCGCGACGAGCATCGTCATCTCACTCATGCTTGTCGGGTTCGTGCTCATCCCGCTCTTCTTGCGTGGCGTAAACCCCGTGCCAACCGCCATCGTGCTTGCAGGTATCATGACGTATATCGCGACAGGTCTCTCATCCGGGTGGAATCGAAAGGCTCTGATCGTTTCGGCCGGCACCATGGGCGGCGCCCTCGTGTCGTATCTCGTATCCCTCATGTTCGTCGAGGGCGCGCATCTATCAGGTCTCACGACCGAAGAGGATCGAATTTTCTTTCGCGATAATCCGACGTTGAATCCCAAGGGTCTTCTCTTTGCCGGCATCATCCTCGCCGCGGTCGGTGCCGCCGAAGACGTGGCCGCGTCCATTGTGTCTGCCGCGGCCGAGGTGAAGCGCGCGAATCCGCGAGTGACATGGAAACAGCTCTTTGGCGCCGCCATGACCGTCGGCAAAGATCACATGGCCGCGCTCTCGAACACGCTCATCTTTGCCTACCTCGGCGCTTCGCTCTCCACGCTTCTGCTCTACAGCCAGTTCGAGGGTTCCTGGCTCAAATTCATTAACTTCGACAGCGTCGTGGACGAGATCATCCGTTCGCTTACTGCCACTATCGGTATCGCATTCACCGTCCCGGTCACGGCACTCCTGTGCGCGTGGTTCATCCGTCGCGATGCTAGTAACATCCCCCCAGACACGCATGCGGGGCATGGGCATTAACTCCCTTGCCGCCGCAAACGATTCTTGCTACGCTCCTGTCACTTTTCGGGCTAGCCCCTCGCTAAGCTCGGGGAGCTCCTCCTCGGTTCGGCATCAGGCAAGCAAGCTTGCCCGTGCTCTCACCTCGTCGGGCTATAGCGCAGTTGGTAGCGCGCTTCGTTCGGGACGAAGAGGCCGTGGGTTCGAGTCCCACTAGCCCGACCATAAAAACACCCTCCCAACCGGGAGGGTGTTTGCTTGCCCGATAGGCAATGACTCTGGTTAAGTATATCTGTGAATACCGGCAAATCTATTCGACAGTCTGTCGAACGAAATCCTGACGCGAAGTCAGCGCTTGAAGCCATAGACGCCGCGAGTCGTGGGGAGTGTTGGTTGGTCGGTGGATCTATTCGCGATGCGATTCTAGGCGCTAGCGAACTGCGTGACTTGGACATCGTTATCCGCGAAAACGATCAGGAGGTATTTCAATCACTGGACCGTCTTGGTTCGACGTACGAATTTAATCGTCGTGGCATGCGGCGCTATCGAGTGGGAGGACTTCTGATCGATCTCATAGAACCTTCAAAATTTTATCGAGGTCTTTCAACGATTGAGAGCATTCTTTGCTTCTTTGACTTAAAGATAAACGCATTGGGCCTGCATCTGGGCTCCAATACCGTTCTTGATCATTTGAATGGTAATGAGTGCATTCAGCGTCACCAAGTCGGGATCAACTGGCATCGTTGGAACTCTTCTCAGATGACTCGCGACGAACAATGGCTCTTATTACTTAGGTTGGTTCGTATAATCGAACGACATCCCGATTTACGCGTCGAGTCTCCAAGCGTAGAACCGCTTCGACGATTTGTTGCTCAACTGGACGGCTCGACATGGGCTTGGGCGGCGACCCGTTTTCCCCCCGGAGAAGAGCTTCTCATTAGGAAAGTGAAAAGTTTGATTTCATGAGACGCCGGTTCTAATACTGAGTAGCTTGGCCGACCATGCAAACCCCCGGCGTATGCCGGGGTTTTTTTCCAGCGCGCTTTTTGCGTAAACGAAAACCCCTGGACCTTTAGGACAGGTCCAGGGGCGAGTGGCCGGCGGGTGCCGGCTAGTTGGTACAGTAGATGCAGCCAGAACTGCATACGTTGACGCGCATGGTTCCCGGGATGAACGGGTCTGGTGCGCGGGTGCAGTCGAAGGTGCCGCGGGCTCCGGTCGCCACGGCCTCATTCCGTGTGAGCGTGGGGTGACCATCGCACACGTGTGCGTTCGGAGCGGGCCAGCAGGTCCGACTGGGTTCCGGAGCAGGGGTGACCGGAGCGGGCGTGACCGGCGGTGTCGTCGGCGTGGCCACGACCGGATCCGGAGTGACCGGAGCGGGCGTGACGGGGACCGTCGACTCGTCGTCACTCATGAAGGAGGTGTAAGCCTCCATCACCGTGTCGCGCTTGACGATCATGATGGCTACGACGACGCCGACGCTGACCAGGAGTCCCACGATCCATGCGTTCATGCGCTTCTTCACCCTGGGGACCACCATGGTCGGGTCGTTCGTACCCGGCGTTGGTGCCGTCTCCGGACCGGGCACCTGCGCGCTCTTGCGGTCGCGTGCCTGTGCCTGACCTGCGGATGATCCCGGCTTCGGCTCACGCGTGCTCGGCACGGGGCCTACCGCCGCGACGGGCTGTGCGACGGGGAGCGGGGGAGGCGTCTGCTTCTTGGGCTTGGATGCCACGGGAGGTACCGAGGCCGGCTGGTTCACGATGGTTCCCGATCCGGGGGCCGGTGCGGATACCGGTGGCTGCGAGTCGTGCATCACCGTCGGTGCGCCGGACGCTTCGAGCTTGAGCTTCCGCTCGCGCAGGATGCCGATCACCCGCCTCATCTCCTCATCGATCGTTTGGCCCTGCATCTCCAACCTCACGACATCGGAGATGAATGCTTCGATCTTCTCCAGATCGAACCGACTGACGTGCACGGCACCGAACTGCTCGAGCGAGCACCCGAGCAACTTCTCGAGCGCCGCACGGTCGCGGGCGTCTGCGAGCGACGTCCACGCGGCATTGGCTTCCTTGCGGAGATCGACGGGCGTGTCGTTCGCGTCGATGAACGCGTAGAGCGTCTTGAGCAACGTGAGCGCCTGACCCCCGTTGAGCGGGGTCGCGAGTAGTGTCGGATACTCGAGCAGCCGATGGTGTAGGGCGAGCAACTTGTCGAGCTCGAGGCGCTTCATTGCCTCGAGCGTCTCGGTCTTCGCCTCGGTGACGGGCTCCGGCTTCGCCTTGGGCTTCGAGGCTTCGGCTTCCGCATCGGCCTTCGCCTTCGCAGCAGCCTCTGCTTCGGCCTTCGCGGCTTCGGCAGCCTTCGCTGCCTCCGCGGCCTCGGCCTTCGCCTTCGCAGCAGCCTCTGCTTCGGC
>CAYGDS010000046.1:0-5618 GCA_964348595.1 uncultured Gammaproteobacteria bacterium
CGCTGGTACTGGACGATGTGCGTCGCCTCATGGACAACAACTTCGGCAAGCTCTTCCGCGTCGTAGTGCGCAGCAAACGGAAAGACCGCGAGCACGCGATTCACGTAGTCGAATTGGAACGCGATGGTCGCGTTCAGGTCGTTCGTACGGAACGTCAGTGGGTAGAATTCGCCGATGTCTTCAACGGCGCGTTGAACCTCTGCCCACCCCCAAGCACCGGGAAGCTCCGGCTCGCTCGCGATGATTGCCCTCGCGCGATGGATGTGATCGATCAACGATGCATCTTCGAGTTGAGCACCGGGTTCCTGCATGGGCAGTTCTTCGACTCGCGGAACGAGGACGTCGAACATCGCCTCCGAGTTGGCACGCAGCTCATCGAGATCCGCATCGGACGGGAGTCCAAGTCGCAAGGAAACGATCGGCACCATGGGGGCGGGGGGCGTCCGAGGGGCTTCGTCGCTCGGCAGGAGCGACGTCAGGCAACATGCGGTGAAAAGCACGATGCGGGTGCTCATCTTCTCTCCTCCAGGTTGTAAGGAACGCTGAAATTTAAGTAAAATTCGCCATTTTGTCAAGGGGGCTTGTCTTTTTTTCCATTTTAGTGTATCCTGTGACCACAACCAATGACGGCGCGTTCCATTGCTCGCTTGAGCAAAACGCCCAATTTACAACACTATTCATTGGTGCAGCCACTATGACAGGCAAGATCAAGACACTGAAGGAAAAGGGGTTCGGTTTTATCACCCCAGACGGCGGTGACAAGGACGTGTTCTTCCACAAGGACTCCTTGGCCGGCGTAATGTTCGAGGAACTCCGCGAAGGTGACGCCGTCACGTTCGAAACGGAGGACTCCGAGAAGGGCCCACGCGCCGTCAACGTCGCTCGCGCCTAACGATCCAATCGTCCAAATACATCCGTCGAGCTTAGCTCGACGGATTTTGGTTTTACGATGGGTTGTCTATATTACGTTACTTTTCGATGCTGAGCGTGCTTCGTCTGAGCTCAGTGTCGAAGACAGACAAAGCGCGCTATGCGTTACCCGCCAGCAGCTCCGCAGCTTTGGCGGGCAGGTGCGTTACGGGTTGTGGTATGCTGTAAGCCATATGACAAAATCTCTCCCCCACACCCTTGGGCTCACATTGGGTACCACGCAGGCCGTCCTTCACCTCGTTTGGTCCCTTTTTGTCGCGGTAGGCTGGGCCGGTTCATTCATGTCAACCGTGTATCGCTTGCACATGGTTGACCCGAGCATCCGCATCTTGCCATTCGACTTGGTGAGCTCCGTCATGCTTATCGTGGTCACGGCCCTCGTCGGCTACGCTGTGGGCTGGCTCCTCGGTACCTTCTGGAACGTCTATCATCGCTAAGCCATCAATATCATCATTCCGTCGAGCTGAGCTCGACGGATTTTGTTCTCCGTGATCTTTCTTGCGGCTGTGCTAGGATAACCACAGCATTATTCCTCCCCCTCATGCCTATGCCCGCACCAATGCCAGAACGTCCGAACACGCGTAAGATCATCGTGTTGACCGTCCTTGCCACCATCGCTGCCGTGTTCGTGATCTCTAAGCTCGCTTCAAGATCGCCATCGCCCTACACCACCTTCCCGATGAAATCCACATCAGGGATCGCACGTGACATGGGTGCGGTCGGGATGATGGAGCCTTCGTTTGCTCCGTCCGAATCGGATGCGATGATGGGGATCAGCCCCATGCCTCCGATCTACCAGCCAGAGTCGGGAGCATCTGCGGAAGATCGTAAACGCCTGGGGCCGAAGATCATTCATACAGGCACGCTCACTCTTCGCGTCGATGACACGGAGAAACGTCTCGAAGAGGCCAAGCAGCTCGCCAAAGAATTTGATGGTTTTGTGGCAGATGTGAATCTCCACGATCGTGCCGGCGTACGCACCGCAAACCTTACCGTACGCGTGCCGTCGAAACGCTTTGACGATCTCGTGCTCGCCGCAAAAAAACTCGCTGTCGTCGTGCTCGCAGAAACGAGCAACGCGGAGGATGTCACCGAAGCGTTTGTGGATTTGGAAGCAAGACTCAAGGCCGCTCGCGCCGAGGAGGCTCAGTATCTGCAGATCTTGAAACAAGCGCGGAACGTTGAGGAGACGCTTCAGGTGACGCAGGTCCTCGGAGAAGTCCGCTCGCGTATCGAACAGATGGAAGGTCAATTGCGTTACTTGAGCGATCGAACCGATTACGCGACGCTGAGCTTGGTTCTCACGGAAGAAACGAAGATCGAGGTGCCGACGCGAACATGGAAACCTCTTGAGACGATTCGTCAATCGTTTCGCGGTCTCATTCTTACCCTCCAATCGGCTGCAGACTTCGTGATCGTGCTCGTGGTGTTTGGCATTGGACTCATCCTCCCGGGATTGCTCGTCTTGTGGGGACTGTATCGTCTGGTGCGCCGGTTCATGAATAAGAACAAGGGTTGATATGACCGCTTTCGCCCTCCTCTTCACCCTCGCTGCTATCGGGATCGCCGAGACCGTCTATTTGATTCGCACACGCCAGGCGGCAGAGCAGCCCGTGTGCATTATCGGCCACAATTGCGGTGTCGTTCTCACGAGCAAGTACAATCACCTCTTCGGGATACATAACGATTTAGCCGGGCTTGGCTTTTACCTCGTGTCGACGGTACTTACCGCCGCCCTCGTCCTCGAAGTAAGGGAGATCGACCTCGTGCGCAATACCTTCACGCTCCTCCTTGTCGCGGGCTCCCTGATGTCCGTGATCCTGATGTTCCTGCAGTGGCGCGTCATCAAGGCCTGGTGTTTTTGGTGCGTCATGTCTGCGTGCACAAACTGGCTCATGCTTCTTATTCTCGGTCTCCATCTCGTCTCCCTATGAACAGCTACGCATACCACACGTTACGTGTCGGCATGGCGATCACCTTCCTTTGGATCGGCTTGCTGATCCTAAAATTTCCCGAGGCATGGGGTGGGTACGTGCAGCCCTGGGCGGTGGGGCTGCTTCCGGTCCCTGTCGCACAGGCCATGCTCACCACGGCCGTGTTCGACCTGATCATCGGCTTCTTCTTGCTGATCGATACCAAGGTCTGGATCGTGGCTCTGCTTGCTTCTATACACCTCGTGATCGTACTTGTCGTAAGCGGGATTACTGACGTCACAGCCCGTGACATTGGATTGCTTTCCGGGACACTCGCGCTTCTTGCGGATTCATATCCAAAGATGTGGCCGCGAAAAAAATAGGTCAATGAAACCAAAACCCCGCCCGCGCAGTTTTTGCGGGGCGGGGTTTTTTGATGGAAGAAGATTATTCCGTCTTTGCGATGGATTTCATCTTGTCCATCATCATGGCTTCGGTCATGCCCTCGGCCATCATTTTTTGCATTTCCGGACCATGGACGGACATGCCGTGCTCTTTGAGCTGCATCATGGCCGTTTCCAAGTTCTCCCCCTTCGCAACGAACGGACAGCCTTCCATACCCATCTCCTGACACACAATGGTGTACATAGTAAAGTAGCACTCGAAAAGAATTATACGCGACGCAATGGTATCAGATGCACGCTGACAATGGTACCCTGTAGGCACATGAATCCTTTTGCAACACCCACGGGTGTTCCGGAAGCGGAAATAGAATTCGCTTTTTCACGTTCCTCTGGCCCCGGTGGTCAAAACGTGAACAAGACCTCGACCAAAGCCGAGCTCCGGTGGAATCTAGATCGATCGACGGCGTTCACGGAAGAAGAGAAGGCGCTCCTTCGCACAGGACTCGCTTCGCGACTGACAAAGCGCGGCGAGCTGATCGTGAGCTCGTCGCGCGAGCGCTCCCAGCTCCAGAATCGCGCCGCTGCCATGGCCCGACTCCAGCAACTCGTGGCCGACGCACTGCTCCCGACAGAGGCGCGTATCCCGACCATGCCCACGGCAGCATCACGGCGCAAACGCCTCGAACGAAAAGTCCGCGTCTCTCGGAAGAAACAGGAGCGGAAGGAGACCTTTGAAGAATAAATGGCCACGGAATGGCCGATGGAGTATCCTCATATCGATATTCACTCATTTCTTTCTATGATCCGACACCACCGTTGGCTCCTCGCCACAACTTCTGCGGCTCTCCTCGTACCATCTATCGCCTTTGCAAAACCGAGCATCGGCTCCGTCTCACCTGCCACGGCCGTAGCCGGAACACCGACGACGTTCTCCGCCTCGGTCTCCTCTGGTGTGCCGGTTCAGTCATGCAACTTATACGTGGATCTTGAGGACGTCGGCGCGATGACCGTAGCCGGCAGCGTCGCAAGCAAGTCCTACACCTTCCCCTTCGGTGGCTCGCGCATTGCCTTCGTATTCTGTCGCGATACCGGTGGTGGTATCGCGGCTGGCCCGAACACTTCGATCTGGGTCTCCGGCGCGCTTCAGAATCAGCCGCCGCTGAGCTCGCCCACACCAACACCAACCCCTACACCGACTCCGACCTCCACGACCCCTACGACGTACACACGCAAACTCGTGAAACTCGCCTGCGCGGCAGGGGCGCTCGCAGACGATCCGTGCAAGGCCGTGTACTACGTGGGTGGTGACGGCAAGCGCCATGCGTTCCCAAATAGCAAGGTGTTCTTCACCTGGTACGCAAATTTCGACGCCGTCGAAACCGTTGCGCAAGCGACGATGGGTGGCTTTCCGCTCGGGAAGAACGTGACGTACCGACCTGGGGCGCGCATGGTCAAATTCACAACGTTGAACAAGGTGTATGCAGTGGGAAGCGGCGGAGTATTGCGATGGGTCACGAGTGAAGAGCTCGCGCGAACCTATTACGGCACAGACTGGAACACCAAGATCGACGATATTCCAGACACCTTCTTCGGCAACTACATGTTCGGAACCGACGTAAGTGCGGCAACAGACTATAGCCCAACGACGGAAATGTCGTCCGCGGTCACCTTCGACTAGCATCAAAATAAAAACACCCAGCAAGAGCTGGGTGTTTTTATTTGTACGATCAGTTAGGCGTAAAGCCAGTTGACGCGAGAGAAGAAAATCCTTGATAGCGGGCAATGACCTCGACCTTTACATAGTTCCCTGCCAGATACTTGTCGTTCAACTTGAAGCTCACCGCATAGGTACCACTCCCCTGGTGTGAGAGCGAGTACGTCTGCATCCCGGACTTGAAGTAAACGTGGGCGAGCACCGATGCGCCCGTGACCGAACGACCGTAATTATCTTTCACGTTCGCGTAGATGGTCTCATTGGCCCGTTCATTGGGAGCCGGATTGGAGACCCAGGCGGTCGCTACAATGTTTTGGACCGTGAGAGGCGCTGGAGGCGGGGTCGTCGTCGATGGAACCGTCGTCGGCGCCGTCGACGGTGCCGTCGTCGTCGCGGTTGTCGTTGGTGTCGTTAGCGCAGGCGCTGGCTGCGAACCCGGGCTCACAGTTGAAGTTGAGCTCGTGAGCATCGTCGTTCCTGTGGTGCTCCCAGGTGCCGAAGGCGTGTAAGTGATAGTCTCCGTGTTTGTCGTCGTGTTGCCGGCGGCGTCGGTTGCTGCCACCGTCACCGTGTTTTTTCCTGGTTGGAGCGCGAGTGTCGCGGTCCACGTACCGTCGGCGCCGACAGTGGCTTGGACGCCGTTCACCGTTACGGTGG
>CAYGDS010000046.1:5628-7465 GCA_964348595.1 uncultured Gammaproteobacteria bacterium
GAGCGTCCGTGGCGGAAAGATGGGGAAGATGGTGCCCGAACCCATCACTTCTCCCTGCACCGAACCGACGACGAGCGATGGCGCGGTCGTGTCTTTGCCAATGCGCACACGACGAGCGAGCGAGGCTTTGAACCGACCATCGATGGCACGAATGTAAAATGACGTCTCTCCCTCCTCAAGCGGGAGTCCAGTCAGTGTGAACGCCCCTTGCGCATCCGACTTCACCATAAGAAGGGCGGCTCCGCTCGTGTTGTACGCAACAACAGCCACGTTTTGCCGCGTGGTTCCGTGGAGCGTCACCGCGGCCTCCTTGCTCGTGGTCGGAGCCTGCGCGAGTTCCGGACGAGGCAGCCAGAAGAAGAGTAGCCAGATCGCAAGCATGGCACCGACCCCACCCGCGGCGTAGGTCAATTCGAGTTTGTGGGCTTTGGCCCATTCCTGCAGTTTGTTTGGATCCATATGGGTTAAAATACCGATTTTTGGATAATTTATGACAGGCCTACCCTACGGGAGAATGGCTCAAAACGCTAGATCGAGCCTGCAATCACGCGCCACTGCACGTCGATCTCCTCCGGCGTGAATACGCCTTTAAGAAGTGCTCGAAACATCTTCTCCTTGCTCTCCGGATCGAGGAACTGCTCTGGGCCCCCGGGCGGCTTGTCGGACGCATTCCACGCGTCCATCATTTTACGGATATAGTTGCGTCGGATCCGGACGAGCACGATATCGTCAATCGGCTGGTCGTCTGCTTTTCCGCTTGCGATCTGCTCCTTTGCCTGCCCGATGCGCTTCGCTTTCGCCGGGCGACGCTTGGCGGTTGTGAGCTGAATCCCGACCAATTCCTTCGCCGTATCTGGCGCTTCGTCAACGCGCACGCCACGGCTCCGCTGGCGCACCTTGATTAAAAAATCGATAGTGAGTTCCGCATCTTGATCGATGGTCGCATCGACCACTTCAAAATCTAAATCATGATCGATGGCGATCTTTTTGAGAAAAGTGCTCACGATGCGTTCCGCGAGATGTCCGAGCTGTTCATGCGTACCGCGCAGATATTCGAGATACTTCCCGCGAGGTCCCTTGCCCGTGAGCCCGCTCTCCCCGCGGTCTATGGCGATTTGCTGGTTGAGATAGTCGCGCAGCTTTTCCTTGGCCCGTTCGACGATATATCGCTTACGTACCGTGCGCGGCAGCGTTTCCGAATCGAGATCATAGCGCACGCCCCACTCAGCATCGGTCATGATCGACCCAAGCGTGACGGGATCGAGGGTCCCATCGGGCTTTTTCCATGCATAGACCCCTCCCTGCTTCACCACGGGTCGCGCGTCCGGGTCACGTTCCATCGCGGTGTCTGGATGGCTTAACTTTTTGAGCTCGATGCCGAGCCACGCCATGATGCGTTGCTTCTCCTTTTGCAGTTCGTAAATACGCCTTTGGGAGTCGGGGTCCATCTGCCGTCGCTCCGCCTCTGTTTCCACGTGCCATCCGAGCACTTGGGACAACCGTTCGCGCTCCGTGTCGGATAGTTCTCCCCTGAGTTCTTCCTTTCCGATTTTCTTGTACACCCCGAGCGTCTCTTGAAATTGCGGTCGCATATGAAGCGCATCGTAGCTCGACGTGAGCGAACGCGCTATCATGGAGGGTATATGAAACGCTTCATCGGTCTTTCCGCGGCCCTTGGACTCCTCGCGCCACTCATCGTATTCGCGAGGCCGACAATTGGATCCGTGACGCCGATCACCGCTACAGCCGGCGTTCCCGTCACGCTCCAGGCGACCGTGAGCTCGGCGGTAGAGATTCAATCTTGCACGTTGTGGGTAGACCTCGCGGAGATTGGGCC
>CAYGDS010000047.1:0-7417 GCA_964348595.1 uncultured Gammaproteobacteria bacterium
GTCAAGACGTGCGAGGATCCATTCGTCGGCCAATGTTTTGCGGTCTGCGGTCTGCGGTTTGCGTTCAGTTTCACCTGATTGAATCGTCGTCAAAATGAATCTACTGATATTCCAAAGCTTGTTCGTGAAGTTGCGTCCGCTCTCAATCTTCTCGGTGTAGTAACGCGAATCATTCCCGGGAGCGATACCGATGAGCAGACTCACCCGCAACGCATCGCAGCCGTATGTGTTAATGACCTCGATTGGATCGATGTTGTTGCCAGACGACTTTGAAAACTTGTTCCCGTGTTGATCGCGCAAGAGTCCGTGGATGTACGCGTCCTTGAACGGAACCTCTTTGAGGGCGTATGTGCTCATGAGGACCATGCGCATGAGCCAGAGATAGAGAATCTCGTATCCCATTTGCATCCAGCGCGTTGGATGAAACGTCTGGAGGTCCTTCGACGAATCGGGCCATCCAAGGGTCGAGAAGCACCAGGAGCCTGAGGAGAACCACGTATCGAGGGTGTCCGGATCTTGTTCCCATCCATCACCAGACGGTGGCTCGGTACCTACGTGCATCTCCACCTCTCCACCTACTCCCCTCTCCTTCTGAAGCACGCCCGCCTCGCTACGCAAGGCGTTGCTGGCGGGGAGAGGGTTCAAGCGAGCGGGTGCAGCTTGAACGGGTGAGGTGCGGTACCACACCGGTATCCGGTGTCCCCACCAAAGCTGACGTGACAGGCACCAGTCGCGAAGGTTTTCGACGCGGTCGAGGTATAGCTTGGTGAAACGCTCCGGCGTGATGGTGACTTTCTGATCCGAACGACCGTCGAGACCCTTTGTCACGGCTTCGCGCATGAGGTCGCGTAGACTCTTCCCGCGCTTCGGGATCGTTTTGTTTACGTTGAGCCACCATTGCGTCATGGGGATCGCCTCGATCACATCGCCGTAGCGGTCGGATGTGCCGACGCTTTGTGTGATATCCTCTTCCTTTTCAAGCAATGCGTTTTCTTTCAGCCACTGGACGAATGATTCGCGCGCCTGTTCGACCGAGAGTCCGGCGTATTTCCCCGCCGCCTCCATCATGCGGCCATCTGGTCCAATCACGGGGATGATTTCGATCGGCTCACCTTTGGCTTTCTGCCTTTCGTACATTGCAAAGTCAACCGCGCTATGCGCAGGAGTGACGCCGAGTGCGCCCGTTCCGAATTCTGGATCAACGGATTCGTCCCCAATGATTCTGAGCTCCAGCGGTTTTGCAGCTCCGACATCGACCGTGAAGGTTTCGCCGATGAACTTTTTGTAGCGCTCATCTTCCGGATGGACGGCAACGGCCGTATCCCCCAATTTAGTCTCTGGTCGCGTCGTGGCGATGGTGATAGGAAAATCTGTGCTGTATTTAAATGTGTAGAGTTTCGCTGGACGTTCGACGTGCTCGATTTCGTCGTCAGAAGCTGTCGATTGACCCTTGACCGACCAGTTAACCACGCGATACCCACGATAAATCAACCCATCGTTGTACATGCGCACGAAAAGTTCGTTCACAGCCCGGTTGCGTGGCTCGTCAAACGTATACGCAAGGCGTGACCAGTCGGCGCTTGTTCCGAGCTTCCGGATCTGCGCGATGATCGTGGCTTTCGATTCTTCCGCGAAAATACGAATCTTTTCGACGAGCGCCTCACGACCCAGCTCTTGTCGTGGGTGCTTCATCCCCTGCTCCATCAACATCTTCTCGACTTTGGCTTGCGTCGCGATCGCCGCATGGTCCGTGCCCGGGACAAGTAAAACTTTTTTCCCACGCATGCGCTGAAAACGCGCCATGGTGTCCATCAAGGCATTCTCAAGCGCGTGTCCAAGATGCAGCACGCCCGTCACATTGGGCGGTGGCATCATGATGCAAAACGGTTCTCCTTGTTGATTGCGCTCGGGAAGAAGGTCTGGATTGAATGCGCCTGACGCCTCCCATGCCGCATAGATAGCGTCTTCCACGTGTGATGCGTCGTACGCTTTCGGTAAATCCTGACGATTGGGCATAGGAATAGCTAAGTGTAGCTAAGCGTAGCGGATCCTCGCGTGAATGAACAGACGATGAATCTGTCAAAGTTTCCAAACAGCTCTTTCGCTTACTTTGCATCCATTTTTTGATCGTGTTCAAATGTGTTAACTCCTTGACAACATGCTTTTTATGGCTTACATTAGCAGATTCCTATCATCGATATTCGCAGCGTGGTAGGATCAAACCTCACATGGCATTGACGCAAGAACAACAGGCGATTGAGCTCATTGGCCGCGCCCGACAGATCCTGGTGACCACCAGAGAACACGCAACGAAGGATTCGATCGCGTCGGCTTTTGCGACATCGCTGCTTTTGAAGAAGTTGAACAAAACACATGACGTCGTGATTCCAGGGTGGAAGGCGGAGCACGCGCTTCCCTTTTTGTCCGCCGATGTAAAACCACAGGACAAACTTGGTGCGACGAGATCGCTCCGCATGTCGCTCGACGTGACGCAGGCCCCACTTTCTGAGTTGATGTATGACGTGAAGGACGGCGTCCTCGAGATGACCATCGTTCCGAAGCATGGCGAATGGCAACCAAAAGACGTCGTGTTTCGACACGGGGACGATCGCTATGATTTGATTATTGCCCTTGATGCACCTGACTTCGGCTCGCTTGGTGAGGCGTTCCGTGAGAAGGCGGACTTTTTCTATCGTACGACCGTCATTAATATCGACGCGAACCCGACCAATGAGTATTGGGGTCAGGTTAATCTTGTCGACTTGAACGCGGTCTCGACGACCGAGGTACTCCACAGCTTCATCGACCGCTGGAACAGTCAGCACGTGACGCCGGAAATCGCGACCGCACTGCTCGCCGGTATGATCGCGAATACGCACAGCTTTCGCACGGCAAATGTAACGCCGCACACGCTTGCGACAAGTTCGCGCTTGATGGAACGCGGCGCGCGACGCGAGGAAATTGTGAACGCGCTGTGGCGCACGCGCTCGCTGCCGGTGCTCAAGCTTTGGGGCATCGCGCTCACGCGTCTGGAGCAAGATCGAGATCTTGGTCTCGTGTGGACCACGCTACTCGAAAGCGACTTTCTGACTGCAGGCGCTCGCCCCGAGGACGTTGAAGGGATTGTAAGCGAACTCCTTGGGTTTGCCCCCGAAGCCAAGGTCGTTGCCATTGGCCTCCACACGCGCAACGGGCTTGTGCTGAACGTACACGCCCAGCCTCCCCTCTCGGCGGCGGAGTTGGTGCGTCCGCTGGGCGGAACCGGTTCACGCGATCGCGCGGTCGTGACGATTGTGGACAGCGGGCATCCAACCGAGGGTTCCGGCGGATCCGGCTCCGCCGGAATGAAGAAGGTGGTAGAGACGTTAGCTCTCTCGTTGTCGAAACGCCTCGCCCCGCAATAAGCGGGATTTCGCATGTTTCCCTCTCCTCTGTTGGAATGCTTCATACAGTAAAATCGCTGCGGCGACGGAGACATTGAAACTTTGTACGAAGCCGACCATGGGAATCACAAGATTCAGGTCGGCTTTTTTTGATACTTGATCGGACACGCCATCATGTTCATTGCCGATGACGATGGCGACGGGTTTGCGTAGATCGACGGACGCGGGATCGACGGACGTCTCGGAAAGACGGGTGACGGCGATCTTAACTTTTTTCTTTTTCAGATACGCCACGAGCTTAGGCACCGAATCCCATTTCGTAATCTTCAACCACTTTGCAGCCGAAGCTGCCGACCTCGATCGTAGGTCGCGGTTCTTCGGCGGTCTGTTGATGGTATACAGTAGGTGCACTTCCCCTACTCCGAAGGCATCGCACGATCGAAGAATAGCTCCAACATTGTGCGGATCGTCGACATTTTCGATTACGACGTGCAAATTTTTTTGCCGCCGCGCAAGCACGCTCTTGATTTTCCGTTTCCGCTCAGGCGTCATGCAGCGCGCGTAAATCCGTATTCACGTTCTTTGGCGTTCAAGTCCTCGTCGATCTTATCGAGCAGCATGAACCACTTCATACGCTCACGACTGAAATAATCATGAAGACCTGCTTTGGTTGTATTGTTCAGCAAATCACTATTGTAGGCATCCGCAAGATTGATCCCGAGTCCCGCTGCATCGGATTCAAGATCACGAATCTCATCCGCAGACTCCCGCATCTCTGCTTGCAGACGCATAAACTCCGACTCCGCTTCCTGCCGAGCAGCCTCGTTCCCACGTCGTGCGGGGGGATATGACTCAAGGTGGTGCATACTAGGCCTGGTTGAGTTGTTGATTGATCCAATCGAGTCGCGACTGGCCACTCCCGGGGGCGTTCTGGATAATGTCACGACGTCGCTGTCCCTCGATTTTCAAATGTTGGATCTGCGCCGTGATGGAGTGCGTCTTCTGGCTGATCGCCGAGAGCACCGACGCGCGATGCGTGTGCGGAGTCGATGAGAGTTGCCTGGGCTTCGCCGAAGGAGAAAGCATAGGGACTATGATGGATGATGGTCGCAGGGATGTCACGGGACTACGTCAAGGGTTGAGCGCGATCGCGTGTGACACCGCTGTGCGGAGCGCGCGCAACTTTTTTACGTATTCGATGGTTTCCGCGCGCAAACGTGATCGACGCAGGATTTCCGCGGGTTTCAACTCACCGGAGATTTGTTCATCCCAAATTTTGATCGCGGTGCGCACTTTCGCATAGCCACCGTTGTAGGCAGCCGCCAAATATTCATGCACCTTTGGATTCGTGCCTCCAGCGGCACGCGCCTCGGCTGGGAGGTGGGCGAGTGCGTCATCGATATAGGCTATCTGCACGCGAACCGTGTTCACATGATCGCGCATGCCGACCTCGAAATCTGGATTGAGCTTGAGCGATTCTCGTCGTACAAAGCTCGCGTAGGTTTTTGGAATGAACTGCGCGATCCCCAGAGCACCGGCGGACGACCGCGAGTAGTTGAACGCGGTGCCACGATTGAGCGCGAAAATGACATAGATACGTTCCAATGCCTGGTTCGCGTCACGTCGGAGCATGGCAGCGTCTGAATGTTCGATCGTGATGAGCGATCGCAATAATTCGGGATCGACCGTGTCCGCGAGGAGCTTCTCCGGGTACGTGCGAGACGGCACGCCGTCTGCGCGCAAGCCGTCGAGCGCTTGGCGAATGACTCCGTAGAGATACGCCTTCCCGGCCTCGACCGCTTCGGGCGTGTGCATCTCACGAGCGTATGGGGTGTACACGACGTCGTGCAATGTGTACGTATCGGTTTTCCCTGCGATCGATTTTTGGATTGGATAGCGAACGGCTACGACGCGTTCGTTCGGATTCTCGAGCGCGTATTCACTGTTGATGTAATTAGATCGACGAACGGTGATCCCGCTCGCTCCCGCTTCAAGCTCGAGCGCTCTCCCCTTTTTACGACCATGGACGTAGGTGATGGCGTTGGTCTGACTGTTCCACACGGCAAGCGTTACGTCGCGCCAAAAATCTTCGTCGCCGACGACACGTGGCGTAGGATTCAGGAGCTCGTCAGATTGGATAGAGGCATCGAAATTCGCGCGAGCCAGTTCGATGGCTTTGAAAAGTGCCGGACGTGTGTCGACGGGAGGGACGATCCCAAAAGCGTCGATCGTTGTTGCGGTGATTCCGGTCGACGGCTGATACAATTTACCATCTGCCATTCGAAAGATTCCGGCAGGAAGAGTCGCAGATTCGACCGACCCCGTGGCAACAGTCTGTGCTTGTGCAGGAAGGACGCCCGTGTACAAAGCAATGAGACTTGTCACGAACACAAAACGGGCGAGTGTACGCATGCAGTCATGGTAGCGCTCGCTCGATGGCCCGTCTAGTGGAAAAGCGTGAATCGATCAATAACGCGGCTTCAGGTTTGGTGTCATGATCACGCCGAGACGCTTCCGCTCCTCATACGCGATAATGCGCAGCGCTTTGGACAAGAGTCGATCCAAGTTTTGATACCCATTCGTGATAATCGCTTGATGCGTGGGCGCCCACTTCGCTTCCCACATCCCCCCTTCGGCTCCCGTCATGTGCTCCTTTGCATCAGGGGGCACCTCGAAGAGAAAAAAGTGTACCGTCTTTTGAATGCCCTTCCCTCCTTGGCGAAAACGAAACGTCGTACGTCCAAGCGGTGCCACGAGCTTGAGACCGGTAAGTCCAACCTCTTCACGCGTCTCGCGCACCGCCGTGTTCTCGAGCGCCTCTCCGGGCTCCTGCTTGCCCTTGGGAAACGTCCAGCGACCGTACGCGTTCTTTACAAAGAAGATCTCCGCCGTCTTCCCGCGACGCCGAAAGATCACCGAGCCCGCTCCGGTGACATTTTGAAAACGCTCCCCCTGACGCCCGTGCTCACCGCGCTTACGGCGTCGGTATCGTGGACGTTGTGGATTCGATGGGGGCCGTGCCGTTGAGGATCCCGATGGCCCGGTCGAGTTGTGGGTCTTTTTTAGCCTCATAATCTTTCTGCGTGTATTCAATGGTGACATCAGGCTCGAGGCCGGTGGTATTAATCGTTCGCTCCTTTGGCGTCAGCCATTCTGCGATGGTGATTTTTATGGCTGAGCCGTCGCGCAGATCGATCAAATCTTGCACGGAGCCTTTGCCAAACGTCTTCTTGCCCACGACGGTTGCGGCGGCGTGATCTTGGAGAGCTCCTGCGACGATTTCCGCGGCGCTCGCGGATCCTTCATTCACGAGGACGACGGTGGGAATTCCTGCGAGGCGTCTCTGTCCGGTCCCGCGTAGCTCATCAAAGATCGCCCCCTGTCTGCGTTCTTTGACCACGACTTCCTCCCCGATCCATGCTCCTGCGATGTACTGCGATACCTGGAGATAGCCTCCCGGGTTATTGCGCATGTCGAGGATGATCCCCTTTGGATCTTTGCGAAGGATTTCGGTAAGGACCTGGTCGAACAGCTCTGGCGTGTCTGCATTGAAGGCGACGAGCTCAATCAGAGCGATGCCGCCAGGAAGCTCTTTCCACCGCACGCTCTTGAGCAGGATCTCTTCACGAATAAGGGAGACCTCGAATTCTGGCTTCTCTGTATCAGATTCGCGGAAAATTTGCAAGGTCACTGAGGTGCCCGGCTCACCGCGTATGATGCGCACCGCCTCGTCGACCCGGAACCCTTCTACGCTCTGCTCGTCGACTGCCAGGATGATGTCATTGGGCTTGAGCCCTGCTCGTTCAGCGGGCGTATCGGGGAGTGGGGTAATGATGGTGATACGCTCGTTGCGCAGGCCGATTTCTGCGCCGATCCCGCCAAACTTGCCGGACAACGAATCTTCGAACAACTGCGCATCCTCGGGTTCGAAGAAAGATGTGTACGGATCGTCCACACCCGCCGCGAGGCCGTGCAGGGCGCTGTAGAGGAGCGCCTTGTCATCGACGGGTTGTTTATAATAATTCTCTTTGAGG
>CAYGDS010000048.1:0-7371 GCA_964348595.1 uncultured Gammaproteobacteria bacterium
AGGAAGGTACATCGCCACCACGGCCGTGTTGGCGCGCCATATGAGATATGTTGTTTGCTACCGAGGCGAGCATGCACTCCATGTTTCCCTGGGCAAAGTCCGGAGCGATGTCGCCTCCAATGCGCGCTTCCGTAGGACGCGAGCCGGTCGGTCTTGCGACGATCGTGGTCGGCGATCCTTGGGCGAGCCGGCCCACCTTCGCTAAAGCTTCGGTGGATGTAAACACGGGCGCGGGACCGCGCTTCAGCTCAATGGATGCGCCGGCTACGTCATACCCGTACAGATTGCCGATTTCATGATTGGTAAAGGTGATGCTCTTATCTTTCGATTCGACTCCTGGTTCCTTCGACTTTTCTGTCGACAAGGCAAAGCCGCTTATGAGTTCTTCCGTAAGCTCAAATGGGGTCACTACGATCTTTACCCTCACAGATTCAGCCGTGGAGGTTGCAGGCCATGCGAACATGACATTGTTTCGATAGTCTTTGGCCATGCGCGCCTGACGATTGCGGCTCAACCATTCTTCGGGAACGCTGAACGTTCCGTCGCTGTTGGTATCGATCAGTACATTCATGTAACGCCCTTCTGCGGATTCGCGTTTAAACGGAAACGCCATGACAGCGCCTCCCGTCGGCGTGTCCCCCACCATGAAGCGATAGCCCTCGATTTCGTCGCCAAGAAGCGACTTGTCCCGTAGGAGATACCACGCCCCTCCGGCGATGATCGCCAAAACAGCCAGGACGAGAAGCGTCTTGGCATTCTTGCTTGTGAAATTCATATGACCCTATTCTACAACACTCACGACCGACTCAATAATCCCGGTAGGTTTGCTCATCGCGCCGTTCGAAAGCTACGATGATATTCCGACCTGAAGACTCGCGTATAAAAATAATACGAAAATTTCCGACTCGAACGCGGTAACTGTTTGCCGTACCCTTCAGCGGCTTTACATCCAGCCCATGAAGTTCGTCGCGGGCAATGCGAGCGATCACCGTAAATACACGGTCCCGATCTTTATCTGATAGCTTGGAAAGATTCTTCCTCAGCCTATCGACCATAGTTATTTACGCAGGTCTTTCAACGCTTTCATCACTTCTTCCGCCGGCACGCCGCCTTTTTTAATCTTCGTAAAATCGATCACCGTTTCCCATCCGACTTCATCATCCACAGGTGAGATGCGAAAGATCGGCTTCGAACGCTTCATAACGAGAAACGAAGCACCGCGGGCCACGCGGGACTCGTACTTGGGCATGTTTTCCCTCAATTCCTTGAGGCTTACGATGTGGTCCATAGATTATCCTAAGTTTAACTTGTTTCTCGTGTTCCTACAACGCCATGTCGTTTTCAATGATAGACCTCTTTTCTATCTCCAATGCGTAGGACGAGCACAATTAATTCACGTTTACGGATTTCGTACAGAATCCGATAGGGAACTACCTTGACCGAATAGATCCCCTTGAGTTCCCCGACCAGCTTTTTTCCTTGAAACGGATCTCGCTCGATGTCTCGCAGCTTTGCAAGTATCCGTGATTTAACGTTTTCGGGAGATTTTTGTAGCTGTTTTTTTACGCTTGTCGGTACGACGAGATGAAACATAGGTTTTTTTGGTATCGAACTGATCGAGTGTCACATACTTTCCTTGTCGATACTCGTTGCGGGAGTTTTCTATCGCTTTCATAACCGCTGGGTACTCATGGATGATTTCAAGCGTCTCGATCAAGGATTCAAACTCGTCTGCAGAAAGAATAACGGCCTTGGGACGACCATTCTCCGTCACGGTAAACGTGACCCCTGGTTTCTGCACGCGTGTCGTGATCTGAAAAATATCCCGACGCACCTCTGAAATGGGAAGCGTTGTATTCGCGGAATGCATATGCGTACATTTAAACGTACATGTGCATATCTGTCAAAGAATCCGCTTATCACGTGTCCCCTTGCACAAACTCGCCCCGCTACCCCTCTTGCGCCGTGGACCGAAGCGCCATGGCTACGAACGAGACGACGAGCGCGACAATAGCGATCTTCAGCGCCACCCCCGCCCGTCCTGCCGTTTCGACGGTGAGCATAACAACCGCAATCGCGGCGAAGGCGAGAGCAATGAGCACAACATTGCGCATAACGGAACGACCCGCGTCTTGTGGCGCGAGGAACTGTAGCACGCCTGTGAGCATAAACACGTACGGCAAAAAGAGATACGGCATGACGGAGCCGGGCAGGAGGAGCTCGGCGGCGAGGAGCGAGATCGACAAAGCCGCAGAGGCGTATGCCGCGTGGCGAAGAAAGTGATTCAACATATCTCGTCCTAGTTCCATAGACGTTTCTTTATCGCCGAGAGCTCACGACGAAGAACGGCAAGCCACCCTCCGTTTGGATCGCGCACGTATTCGAGCTCAACGTGACGAATGTCGAGCGCTCCGTTGTTTTCCGTGGTACCCGGTAAACCTAGGGAGTATTTGATGGAGTCCGTGGGCAGATGATCAAACCGTGCCTCGACTTGCCACCAGCCGTCCGGCAGTGGTTTCGCCAACAGATAGGGCGTGAGGATGGCCTGAATCCCCTCCTGTGTCGGGTCTGATTGATACGTAAAACGCCGTGGATACGGCAAAAACAGGTTCTCGCGGGACAGGGCGACGTACCCATCGCCGATGAAACGTACATTCCCCTGTGGGGCGCGGAATTCGACGGGCGACAGGCGCTCGTCAACTTTGCGATCTAGAGCATAAGGGACATGTGTTTGCTTCAGGTACACCATGTTCGATCCAAGCGAAACTGTCTGGCGTCCTTCTGGATGGAACGTGTCCACGACCGCGTGCAGGGAGTTTGTCCATACAAGCGCTGCCGTGGATGTCGCTCGGAATCCAACGCGGTCGCCAAAATAGATACGTGGACCAATCACCCAACGTTTGGCGTTGGTTGTAAGGCTTCGGATGAACAAGTCGTTGTCTGCAGCGAATGAAAGTTTATACACGCCGGGGGCGAGATCCGACACGCGGATGTCGTGCGTAAACGGTGTGCCCATTGTGCGATCGGAAACGCCGCTTGCGGATACGGCATCGGACCAAAGGAGCTCGTCTCCTTTTGTGAGACGGAACGCCACGAGATTTTTTCCCTCACGGGAGCGATTCACATCTTGCAGCAGAAACGAGAACCGGATTTCTCCGTTGACTGGCACGACATGAAAGTCATGTGCACCTCGCAACGTGACCTCGTGCGTGGTCCACGTACCGCTCGAATCAACCAGGGCCGGGTTTGTGGACGTTGCGTGCCAGACCATGAGCCGTTCAGAGTCTGTGGATAGGAGGGCATCGTCGGCCACACCGTCACGAACAAGGCCCCTTTGGCCTCCAACCTCGACGGCATGCCAGCCAGACTGCAAGGCCTCGCTCCAAAGCGGCTTCATCTCAAACGCGAATGCCTCCTCATCCCGAAGGATACCAAGCTCTGACAATCGAGCCTGGAGCGGTCGGATCTCAAGCGAGACCTTGAGCGTATCGTACGGCCCCGGTAATCGGCTTGAACCATAAACGGGTTCAAAGAGGATTCGCTGGCCCGTCCACCCATCGGGTTGCACTCCGGGTGACGTCACGCGCTCCCCGGGTTGAAATGGCGTGAACCACAAACTGCGTCCGTCGAATGGAAAGGAAAATGTAGTGACACCACTCGCCGGGTATCGAATCAAAAAAAGCCAGAAGACGACTAAACAAGCCGCAGTCCATGGCAGCAGGAGAACGATAAAGCGGAGGATGCGGTTCATGGACGGTTCGTTCGTAGCAGATACAGGCGTTCACGACCAAAGCTCGCAAGCTCAACCGGATCAAGCCCGGCCTTAAGCCATGCGTCCTTCCCCGATTGGTTGAGCGGTCGTGCGAAGAGTCCGACGGAGAGCCCCTCCTCTCGACTCAAGCGTCCAAGATCCATGAGCGGCGGTGTGGGTGACGCGACTCGATACATCGGGAAAAATATTTTGTCTGATCGATCTGAAACGATCACGTCGCTCGGCTTGAACCACTGGGAGGCAGCCTCACGAATGGACGCATACCGGATGAGCTCGCGACGTAAAGTGAGGACACTTTCATCGTCCCCCGCAAGCGCCTTGTAGGAACCAAACGTCGCCAATGAGGCGAACAATATCGTAGCCACGATCCGTGCTCCTCTGCGGACATCGGCTCGTACCCAGATCTCCGCAACGGCCCATGCGACAAGGGGCGCGATCGGCAGAAGATAGCGGAGGAAAGAGTTGCCGATGGTCACCGCTCCAGGGCTCACATGGTCCGCGTAACGCCCGTGGCCGTAGATCAGGAGGAGGGTGAAAACGGTCCAAAGGGCGCACACTCCTCCCTTTATCCCTCCTCCGAGAGGAGGGAATGGGCCAGTGGCAAACCTCCTCCAAGAGAAGGGGCTGGGGAAGAGCCCGTCACGTCGTCGCCAGAGTTCAAGGATGGGAAACATCGCCGCACCGATCAGAAGGATCGACCAGGGCATGAGGAAGTTCAGGAGGAACCAGTAGACATTCCACAGAATGTTGCGGGGGTGGAAACCGTAGGGCAGAAACGTCAGCTCACTCGTTCCGACAGGAGGGCTCTGGATTTGGACGATCGGCGGCGGATTGTCCCGCAACTGATAGCCGGAGAGCCATGGTGCACCGTAGGTGAACCCTGCGTGCACGAGAACCGGAACGACCACGAGGGCGACGCCAACGGCCATCATCCGGCCTCTCCCCTTGCTAAAGGGGAGATCAGAGAGGGGGCCTGACCCTGACCCCGCCCACACCCACCACGGAACAATCCAGAGTAGCTCAATCGGACGGATGACCATGCACGCTCCCATGGCAAGACCCGTGATCAGGTACCGAGACCAGTGGGCCATCGCACCCGATGCTTGTGCGCGCGATAGATCTTTGATGAGCCAGGTGCTCCAAAGTGCTAACGCGAGCTCGGCGGGATTCGGGAACAAGCTTCGGTTGCCGTAGAGCACCATGGACGGAAACGTGACGTAAAGCAGAAGTGCCCAAACACGAGCGGCGCGCGGATAGGACTCGAGCAGTTTCCAGAGCGGGATCGCGGATGAAATGAGCAGAAGGGTGGCCACCCAAGGCGCCACGTGCGCGATCAAAGCATTGAACACACTTAGGATCCATGGCCACCCAAGGAATCCAACAGGCACGATGTACTCTCCCCGACTGATCCAGCTCCTTGGGTGCAACCAGGGATATTCGTCTACCAAAGGATCAGCGATGGCCGGGCCATTTCCTTGGGCGAGGCGGTCCGCGACGACAGCTACGGCGGTTTCGTCCGGGGACCCGAAGACGGCAAGACCCATAGACGGGATGATTCCGTACAAAAAGACCGTCCCGAGCATGAGCAAGCCAAGCAAGACCGAATCGGGCTGTTTGAGAACGTTTACAAGGCTTTTCAAATGATTCCTCATGCGTATCATCTATGCTAACCTTACCTCATGGATCGATTTTCGACCAAAATCGCCACCGTGGTGGTGATGATGAGTTTGTTTTCCACTCCCATTGCACCAATATTAGCTCAGGAGACTGATGCTCCGATCGCTTTTGATCGTGGATTTGATCCGAACCGCGTTTTGGATGATCGCGACCTATTCGAAATTGGCATGACGCGCGAGGAACTCGATCGATTTCTCTCCTCTCGCGGCGCCCTCGCCTCGATCAACGTTCAAGATATCGACGGAAAGCTCAAACGTCCTGCAGATGTCATTTGGCGCGTGGCCACATCGTACAAAATCAACCCGAAGTACTTGCTGGCCCTGCTCCAGAAGGAACAGAGCTTGGTGGAGGGTTCACAGCCGTCACAAAAACAACTGGACTGGGCAACGGGTTTTGCGGTCTGTGACAGTTGTTCGATGGACGATCCGGCGATTCAAGACTTCAGGGGATTCGCAAACCAGCTCGAGTACGCTGCGAAGCAACACCGCGAACGCTATCTCCTCCAATTACTTGGACGTGGAACAACGATCTCTGGGTTTGCGCCGGGTCTCGCCAAACTCATCGACGGGCTCACGGTCACGCCGACGAATAACGCGACGGCCATGCTCTACACATATACGCCTCATCTGCATGGCAACTTGAGTCTCTGGCGCATTTGGCAACGCTGGTTTGCTCGCGAACTTCCAGATGGAACGATCGTCCGCGGTAAAAGCAGCAAGCATGTGTACCTCATTCGTTTTGGATCAAAACGCAAATTCAAGAGCGCCTCCATCGTTGCGAGCATGGTCGATCCAAGCAAAGTGATCGAGGCTGAAGACAGCGAACTCGAAGCGTACGCAGACGGTCAGCCCATGAGCTTTCCAAATTTTTCTCTGATCGAGACGCCCGAGGGCTCACGGTATCTCGTGAACGGAGACACGAAGCGTTTGATTGCGAGCCCTGAGGTGTTTCACAGCCTTGGCTTCATGGAGGATGACGTACTTGAAGCAAGCGAGGATGATGCGGCGGCGTACGAAAATGGACCGGATATCACGTCGAAAAGTCAATTTCCCCTCGGTATTCTCGCGAGAGATCCGAAGGGCGGCATCTGGTACGTGGAAGATGGATGGAAGACGCGCATCCCCCATCCGGCGCTCCTTAAGCTCTATTTCAAGGGGCGCAAAGCCCGCGCGATGGCGCAAGCGGATCTCGAAAAACTCGAACATCGCGGAACGTATACGTTGCGATCCGGTGAGCTCGTGCGCGCGACGGATCATCCAGCAGTGTACGTCGTGGAAAACGGAACGCTTCGACCCATCGTGAGCGGTGACGTGTTTGAGCGCATGGGGTGGAACTGGCGCAATGTGGTAGTGATGCCTGCGGATTTTTTAAAAGGATACGTACAAGGCTCGCCCATCGAACGCAAAGAGGCTCCGACGCTTCTCACCAGCCTATGATTGTCTTCGCAGCCATCGTCTCACATTCGCCCATGCTCCTCCCGAGCATCGGGAAGGATAATAGTGCAAAGCTCAGCGCCACGAAAACCGCTTTCGAGGATATTTCTCATGCCCTGTATCTCGCGAAGCCGGATGCGATCGTGATGATCTCTCCGCATGCGCAGATGTACCCGGATGCGTTCTCGGGAAACATCGCGCCAAAATTTTCCGGATCGCTCAAGGAGTTCGGCGATCACGGCACCGTGGTAACAGCAAAAGCGCATTTCATGTTGACGGATCATATTCACCGCCACATGCGGTTGGCCAACCTGCCGTTTACGCTGACGAGCTCTGAAGAGCTTGATTACGGATTCACGGTCCCGCTGGTTGAGTTTGGATCGGAATTGTCTACCGTGCCCCTCGTGCCTCTCTCGGTGTCGCTCCTCGATCCGTCCACGCATGTCCAGATGGGACGCGAACTACAAAACGCGCTACAAGCCGAAACAC
>CAYGDS010000049.1:0-7339 GCA_964348595.1 uncultured Gammaproteobacteria bacterium
CCGGGCGCCGGATAGCGGCCAGCGTTCTCCGGCTGGTCAGGGTCACCGACACGTTGCTCGTGAGCGATCGTGTCGATCATGTCGTCCGCGCACTGTGCGTAGGGCGGCACGGGCGGAGGATCGGAGAGATCCTCCGGTACCGCCGAGGGCCGTACGCTCGGCACGTGGACCTGCACGGTTCTTGCGCAGTGCCTGCAGGAGTCACCGAACTCGAGCGACGCGCAGCAGTTGATGCACGTGGAGTTCGAGGGGGCGCAGAGGGTATGCGCTCCCATCAGAAGCCTCCCTCGGGCTCGGACCTGGGGAACGCGCGCCGCACGACGTCTCCGAGGTTGGTCGACGGCGGCGCGGGCGGTCGACTCGAGTGCGCGTGCTCGAAGAAGTTCAGGTTCTCCTCCAGCTGCGCGGTCATGGCACGGACCGCGTCCGTGCCGGTGACGACCGGCTCCGGAGGCGGGACGCTTCCGCGACCGATGTCGACGATGACGCCGTCCGATGCCATGACGTCCTCGAGATCCACACGCTTGGAAACGGGCCTTCTTGCCATCCGCAATCTCCTTTTCCCCAAAAGAGGTTCGCGCAGGATATCTGACTCCAGAAATGGTGTCAAGTCCGTTCAGATCCTGCCCGCTTCAGTCGTCGCGGTCCCGGACGTGCCGACGATGGAAATACTCCATCAGATCGCGGGCCGCGAAGATGCTCTTGTTGCCCTTGAGGGCGACGGACATCTCCTCGCGCGAGAGGCCGTACGATTTGATGAGCCGCTTGAGCTTGCCAGGCAGCTTGACTTGCTCGACATGACGCGTGAGGCGCCACTCATCCCCCTCGACGTCGTGGTCGAGCGAAACGAGCTTCAGCTCGTCGTGGAAAGAAAGTTCGGTATGGACGTATCCATCGTCCCCAGACTTCGCCGTCGCCTGCCAGATCGCCATCGATCCCGGGTCGCGGCCCATCACCTGGTAGTGAACGACGACGCGCCCCGAACCGTTTTCGGTACGTTCGGGCGTGAGACCATACGCATCTGCGAAGTAGTTATACGACGCGAGATCGTGGTCCGCTTCCGCGAACTTCTTGAACAGCGGATCGCGATCGCGCTTTCTCGGTTCTTTCATCTCCTGTCTCCCCTGTTAAGGTGCGTGTTCGTGCGATAGAACGTGGCAAGAATCTAGCGACAAAGCAGTTCACGGTCAATTTTCTTGCAAGATCGAAAACGAAAAACCGCCCCGACAGGATCGTCGAGACGGTTGTGGTTAGCGGCGCAGGAAGGTGGCCATCTTGCGGGCGACGGATGCGATCTGCTTCGTTGCGATCGGGCAGACCGCCTCGTAGCCGTCACGTACCCGAACGTGGAAGGACAGCGCCCCTTCGAGGTCCTTGGCCAGCGCTTGTACGCATGAGCGATGAACGCGGATGTCGGCCTGTTCGAACCGTTCCGGATCCGTTGCCGGAATCGCGTGCAGGTAGCACGCTTCGATCGAGCCCACGCAGCAGATCATGTCGATCGAAGGCGGACTGATCCGATGTTCACGCTTCGTGTACCGCACGGTAAGCGGCCAGCCAAAGGAGAGCGTCAGCATCACCTCGCCGACCGAGGCGCCCTCCATCTCAAAACGCGACAGGGAGAGACCGCGGAATGGAATCGCCGTGATGATGCGGCGCTCCTCGACGAGCTTGGAGTCGCGATACTTCGACTTCTTCCGTATCCCCTCGTACTTGGGGGCGTCGAAGTGGGCGCCGCCCCGGGCACACGCGTCGACGATCAAGCGTTCGGCGCGATCGAGCTTCTGTTTCAAGGTACGTGTCACGGGACGCCTCCGAGGACGTATCCCGCGACTTCCGCCCAGCTCTCGACGCGTTGCACGCGCACGAGGAAGTCGCTGTAGCGGTTGACCTCCTCGTCCTGGGGGCGGAAGAGGAAGAGGTTGCTGACGTTCGGGACGAGGTGACTCAGCACCTCGAGTCGATCGTCGATGAAATGCGTGATGCCGAGCTTCCTGCAGATCCCGGCCTTCTCGTGCCGCTGGCGGCAGAAGTGCACGTGACTCGGCTTGAGCCCCGTCCGCTCGTAGAAGCGGTGATGCTCGAGCCAGCGCAGCGTCTTCTCCTGCACGTTCTTCCCGCACTTGGAGACGATGTGCGCGCGTTCCCCGAACCGCTCGTCGACGAGACGCTTGATCGTCTCGAAGGTCTCGGGCGTCGCGGTGGTGTTGAGGAAGTTGTCGCTGAAGAACGAGGTGTCCGTGTCGTCGTTGGCGCGATCCATGATCACGCCGCCGACATCAATGCCGATGGTGTCCAAGGTGATTCTCCTTCTTTTTCTTGCGATACGAAGCTAGCAGATTTCTTTGTATGTGTCAATCCTACTCATACCTCAACGCCTCGATGGGCGAGAGTTTGGAGGCGCGGCGCGCGGGCGTATAGCCAAAGACGATGCCGATTACGGCGGAGACCGTGAAGGCGAGGGCAATGGAATCGACGGAGAGCATAAACGACCATCCTCCCTGCAACGCATTCAAAATTTGGATGGTGAGCCAGGACAAAAACACGCCGAAGATGATACCGAATATGCCCCCGAGAGACGTCACGGCGACGGCTTCGGCAAGGAATTGGCCTAGCACGTCGCGGCTCGTTGCACCGAGCGCCTTACGCAAACCGATTTCCGCCGTGCGTTCGGTCACGGTGACGAACATGATGTTCATAATGCCGATACCGCCAACCACGAGCGAAATCGCGGCGATCGATCCGAGCAGGATCGACAGGATCTGACCGATGATGCCGGCGTTCTGTTGCGCGTCATCCTGCGTACCGACGCGGAAATCGTCTTTGGACAAGTCTGCATTCGGATTATCGATCTTGTGCGTGTCACGAAAAAGTAGTCGCACCTCCTCTTTGGCGTCATTCGGGGACATGTCGCGCGGCTTGATACTCATGAAGTTCAGCTTGTCGCGGTTGAACAAATCCATTGCGGCGGTTACCGGAATGTAGATGAGCTCGTCCAGCTCGGTAAAAAAGCGCGCTCCGCCTTTTTCCATGACGCCGACTACGCGAAAGCCCTGACGTTTGACCTTGATAAGCTTGCCCACCGGCGACTCATCCCCGAAGAGTTCGCGTGCGATCTTATCACCGATCACCGCAACCTTGGCTCGGCCGTCGACATCGTCGTCAAGGAGAAAACGACCGTCTGCGACCGTCGCAGGAAAGATCTCGATCTCTCCAGGTGCTGATCCCCAGACCGACACATTCATGTTTTCCGCCCCGTACGTTGCGACGGCCGTGCTCACGATGCTCGCCGTGGCAGCGTCTACCCAGGATTGTCGCTTCAACTCTCGGTAGTCCTTGTAGGTCAGCGTGAGTTTTTGGAGCGGGTTCGGACCACCGCCTTTCATGTCACCGCTCCCGTTGGAAATGATAACGACGTCAGACCCAAACGAGGCGACATTCTGGAGGAGGTATCGCTCGGCCGCTTTGCCGATCGACAGCATAAGAATGACCGATGCAATGCCGATCACAATGCCGAGCATGGTCAAGATGGCGCGCGCCTTGTTTCGAGCGAGCGAGGTGATGGCAATCGATAGGATGTCACGTACATGCATAGTCGGTGGCACGGTCATTCACGGCGCAGTGCCTCGATCGGATTGAGCGACGCCGCGCGCCGTGCAGGTGCGAACCCGAAGATCATACCGATGGTCGTGGAGACAAAGAACCCGAGCGCCACTCCCGTCGTTGAGATGCCAAAACTCCAGCCCGATTGGAACGACGAGATGATCTGGATCGCAAGGAACGAAAAGAGGATTCCCAGGCCGATGCCGATCATCCCCCCAACGCCTGTGAGAACCACAGCCTCGAACAGGAATTGACCGAGGATGTCATTCGAGCGCGCCCCGATGGATTTGCGCAGACCAATCTCGCGCGTGCGTTCCGTCACGGAGACATACATAATGTTCATGATGCCGATGCCGCCGACCAGGAGCGAGATAGCCGCGATGGCCGAGAGCAGAATACCGAGGATGTCGGTGATTTGGGTCGCCGTCTTGACGAGTTCTTCCTGGGAATGCGCGTGAAAATCGAGCGTTTCCCCCAGATCAATATCGTGGCGATCGCGCAGGACGTCCTCAACACGACGAATGCCGTCGGTGACGGATGCGAGGCGTGTGCGCAGCACGAGCGCTTGCACGTACTTCTTGCCGTAGATATCTTGTGCCGCGGTTACAGGGATGTAGACGTTACGATCGACGTCGTCGAGGCCGCGCGTACCGGTCTGCTCCATGACTCCGACCACCCGGAAGTTCTGTCGCGCGATTTTTACGCTCTTTCCGACCGCGATGTCATCGCCAAAGAGCTCGTGGGCCATCTCGTCGCCGAGGATTGTCACGCGGGCGCGCGCGTCGACGTCCTCCTGAGACAGGAACACGCCTTGCGCGGGTCTGATGTTATAAAATTGGATCTCGTCCGGCATGGTGCCGGTCACCTTCCCCGTCCGTTCGATTCCGCCGGCCGATACCGAGTCCTGTTGCTCCACGCTTGCGATGGCATACTCCATCCATGTCTTTTGCTTGAGCGCGCGAACGTCTTCGTATACGAGCGACTCGTCTGCGAACGGCATGGTGAAACTCCCTTCGCTCGGCGGGCCGTTCACGACGATGATGAGCCCGGTGCCGAAGGAGTTCACCGTACCGACGATGTAGCGTTCGGCCGCCTCGGCGATCGAGAGCACAAGGATCACGGACATGATCCCGATGACGATACCGAGCATGGTAAGCGCCGTGCGCCCCTTGGTGCGCGCGAGACTTTCGAGCGCCGACTCAATCAAGTCGTGAAGGCGCATACCTATTTTCTAAGCGCACGCTCACCGATGCGGTGACGCTGGCCGTCGGTTCGCTTGTCGCCAACGAGGAGGCCGTCGCGAAGGGTCAAGATGCGCTCGGCGTAGGCAGCCGTGTCGGTTTCGTGGGTGACCAGAATGATGGTGTGACCCTTCTTCACATTGAGCTCGAGCAACGTGTCCATAACGGCCTGACCGTTTTTGGAATCAAGATTGCCGGTCGGCTCGTCGGCGAAAATCACAGAGGGCTTGCGCACAAGCGCGCGCGCAATGGCCACGCGCTGGCGTTCGCCTCCGGAGAGCTGGTTAGACAAGTTATGGATGCGGTGACGCAGACCGACGATATCGATGGCCTCGAACGCGAGCTTGTCGCGTTCGCGTAGCGGTACGTTTGAGTACAGGAGCGGGAGTTTCACGTTGTCGAGCACGGACGTTTTGGGAAGCAGGTTGAAGGACTGAAAGATGAACCCGACCTTTTCACCGCGGAACGTCGCGAGCGCATCTTCCGAAAGCTGCGAAACATCCTGCCCCTCGAAGACATACGAGCCGTCCGTGGCTGTGTCGAGAAACCCAAGGATGTGCATGAGCGTGGATTTTCCGGACCCGCTCGGCCCCATGATGGCGACAAATTGTCCCTGGGCGATATCAAAATCCAACCCGTGCAGTACGTGCGTCGGAACGCCGTCGTTGAAATAGGCTTTTTTCAAGCCGTGGATGCGGATGATCGGAGTCGACATCGGATTAATTGCCGAGCTTGGCTTCGGGCTCGAGCTTGGCGTACTCGTCGGCCGAGACTTCGCTCACGACCACCAACTGGCCCTCGCTCAACCCGTTCACGACTTCCGCACGGCCCTCATCACCGCGTAAACCAAGTTCGATATCAACTTCCTTTACACCGCCGTCAAGAATACGGACGTACCGCTTGCCGTCTCGCTCGCGGATGGAACGCGTGGGGATCACAAGCGCGTTCTCGCGCTCCCCCGTTTTGATGATGAGGTTCGAGGTCATCCCCGGCTTGACGTCGCGGCCGGCCGGATCGATGGAAACATATGCCTCATAATAGATAGCGTCGGAGACCTTGGTCTGGTCCGGATTTTCTGAAATGACCGTACCCGCGAATTTCACGTCGTCGCCGAAGGCGTCGAGCGTGATCTCGACGGATTGTCCCGGTGTCACCTTGACGATGTCGGCTTCCGGCACAAGCGCCTCAATGGAATAGCCTTCCGTCGAAACCATTTTCACGGCCGTCGCGTTGGCCGTCACTTGCTCGCCGATGCTCGGGATGATGTCGGTCACGATCCCGTCTACCGGGGCGATGATCTGTACGTCGGCCAAACGCTCCCGTGCCTGCTGGTAGGCGGTCTGCGCGTCGAGGACCTGTGCCCGGAGGCCCGCGACATCGACGGAACGAGGGGGAGCGCGTCGCTGATCAAGATTCGCGAGCTGGATCGCCAAATTGGTTTCCGCGCTCTTCACTTTTGTCACCAAGTTCTTTTGCGCTATTTCATAATTAGCTTTTGCGGTGTCAAAAGCGATCTGCAATGTTTCTTTTGAACCGCTCTGCGAAATCGTGCTCGAACGGGCAGTTTCAATGTAACTGGTCACGCTCGTCAACTGGGAACTGATGGCGGCACGGCTACTATCTATGGCAGCTTTCTTTGCGGAGAGCGTAGCTTCGGACAAGTTGACGGTGATAATGGTTCCGACCAACACTTTTTGCACCTCATCGAGGAACAGTTGGGTTTTGCGCAAGGCATCCTGTACGCGTTCGCCGATGGCGAGCGTTTCGTCATTCGTGGTTGCTGCCGAGAGATCGCGAACAGACAGATCGACAGCGTTCACGGCATTCTTGGCAACCACATAAGCCAGCTTGGAACGTTCGAGAGCATCACGCGCCAGAATACCGAGAACGTTCTCGTAGAGATCATTGGCCGAGGCGTTGTCGACACCGATTTCCGCATCGCCATCGATCAATCCGGAACGCATCGGGCCCATCGCGCCTTGCAAAGCACTACGCAAGTTGGCAAAGGCCGATGAAACTGTTTGCTCGGAAGACTGCCCGCTGGTTTCAAAATCAATGCGTGCTTTTTCCAAAGCGAGTTCGGCGATACGAAGCTCATTCTGGACATTGATACGGGTGGCCTCGAGATCGGCCGCAGCCTGGTCAGCCTGGGCCTGGGCGATAGCGATGGTTTCCTTGGTTTCTCCCGCAAGACGTAATTCTAAACTCGCTTGTGCGATGGCAAGCGCAGCCCGGGCGCGTTCGGCAGCAAACCGAAGATCGCGCGCTTCAAGCTCGGCGATGACGTCACCGCGCTTTACGACAGATCCGATCTTTTTGTACACGCGCTCGAGGGGAGCCGTACTCGAAAAACCAAGATTGAGCCGGGCATCGGGCTTTATCTCGCCCGTCACTTCGACGGTTTGGACCACATTGCCGCGCTCGACTTTTCGCGTTTCGTAAAACGGGCCTTTGCTCCCATTGCGCGTGACGACCACGTGCCCGCCTATCAAAAG